>DRQL01000108.1 GCA_011371465.1 Gammaproteobacteria bacterium
GCTGACATCTTGCGTTGACATGTACCTGTGTCCTCGTTTCAGTGTTTGGGGGTCGTGCGCCGCCAGGGCTGCGTTGCGAGCAGTGTATCCAGGCCGGGAATGAACGCTGCGTAACCGAACTGCGTCCAGATGACGCGCTGTTTGCTGTTGAGCACGAAGTTCCTGCCGTGCAGGAAACGGGTGTTGTCCACCATCAGTACATCGCCTGCCTGCCATTGGTGGGCAACGCTGAGGGTGTCCGACACCTGTTTCAGCTCGTCGCACACGGCGGCCGGAACTTCACTGCCGTCTTCAAAAGTCGGGAAATCCTTCCAGCCCTGCATGTTGCGGGCGAACAGCAGGAAGCTGCCGAACGCGTACTGATCGCTGAACATGGGTTTGTGGAGGGCCGGTGTGGTATAGGTGCTGTAAAATACGCCGTCCTCTATGGTGATATCGAGCGGGCAATGCTCGTCCAGGCCGGCCAGTGCCGTTGCCTCCGGGTGTTTGCTGCCGAGCCACAGTTCACAGTCTTCCGGGGTCATCCGGGTGCGGTAGCGGAATGACCGTTCCAGCAGCAGCTCGCGGGTCTGTTCCGACAACCCTGCCACCACCGCTATGCCATCGCACAGCAGGGTTTCCCCGCCGACCAGCGGTGGCGATTTGCAGGCAAACCAGGCGATGTCGGGCCGGGTCGGCATGCTCGACATTTCCGGGTGCAGGGGGAAAGCCTCGTGCCCCAGGTTGACGGTCTGGATACGCCGGTCGGGCGAGACGTTTTCCCGCCCGCGGGCGCGGTTGACGATAAAGTTGCTGCAGTACGCGGCGGCCAGCGCATGGAACGACTCGTGGTCCAGCGGAAAACCGCGGAACAGGATAGCGCCGTGTTCGCGAAATGCGGCTATAACATCCTGTTTATCAACTGAGTTCAGTGCCTGATCAGCGTTCTGCGGGGTAATTACCGCGTAATTGACCCCGGCTTCAGGCCGGGTGATTTCTGTTTTCAACGTCTTCTCCACATGGACCGGCCTGCTTGTCCGGTGGCATGTCTCGCTGCGCGCCACCCCGTTTCAGGCAGGACCCCCTGTACTCCTGATAATTGACGCGCGAGAATGCAAATTCTAACACACGGCGAGACTGCATATGAATACGCCCCCCCCGGGCTTTGAGTGGGACGCGCTTTTCCACCGGCCGGATCACTACCTGCTGGAATTTTCCGGCCCCCAGGCAGTGTTTGTTCCCATGACGAGGGAGAGCTACGCACGCTCCATTTTCACCGACCGGCAGCGCATCGTGCCGGCACACCCCTCCGGCCGGGGTGTCGACCTCAACCGGCTGCTGGCGCGTTTCGACGCCGAGAGCATACCTTCGCGACCGCTGCGCTTCATTTTCCACCTTGCCCACGGCGGCTCGACCCTGCTTTCCCGGGCGCTGGACTGCCCCGGCCGGAGCCTGGTCATCCGCGAGCCTTTCCCGCTGCGGCAGCTGGCGGGCGAAGACCTGTCGGCCATACCCGGCACCATGGATACGGCCTTATGGGAGAAACGACTGCGCCTGGTGGTGGCGCTGCTGGGCCGGCGTTACAGCGATTCGGAAGCGGTCATCGTAAAAGCCAACGTGCCGGTCAACTTTATACTGCCGCAGCTGTTGGCGACACAGGAAGATGCCCGCGGCATCCTGCTGTACTCCGGTTTGCGGCAGTACCTGGTCTCGGTGCTGAAGGGGCCGGATCACCGGCGCTGGGTGGGTAACGTGATCCGGCAGCTGGAGGGCGGTGTGAAACGCATTGCAGCCCTGTCATCGGTGCGGGTGGCGGCGCTTGCGCCGCCCGAGGCGGCCGCGTGCCTGTGGCTGGCGCAGATGGTCCAGTATGTACGTATCCTGGAGGCGCACGATGGCATGAAGTCGCTCGACTCGGATGTGTTTTTCGAACAGCCACAGGCTACGTTGCAGGCCATTGCCGATTTTTACGGGCTTGAGCTGTCACACGGCGAACTCGAAGATATTGTCGCGGGTGAGCTATTCTCCCGTCACGCGAAGCTACCCGGAAGGAGCTACGATAACGCAGCGCGCAAGGCGGATATGGAACGACATGCCAGGGAAAACGAGCGGGATATTTCAGAGGGCCTGCGTTGGGCGGAGCGTTTCCTGCCCGACCTTGACCTGCCTCCGGTTCTTCCCGCTGCGATAATATCGTGAGCAGGGTGGGAACAATGCTGTTCCGGTTCACCCGGACTTTAACGCTTCGTGCAAGGGGGCCAGGAATTCGGCATAGTTTTTCCAGCGCGACACGGAGGATGTGTACAGCGGCCGGCGTACCTGGTCGTAGCTGGCGGTTGCCACGTAGCGCTGCGTCTTGTGAAAATCATGACAGCGGTCGTCCCAGTCCAGTCCGCAGAAGTCAATCATTTGCCGGCTGACCCGTTCCCGGTCGCTGATCAGTTCCTCGTACTGTACTTCCAGCATCGGCAGGCTCAGCACGTCGCGCCAGTGCTGCATGACCCGCTCGTAGCTGCGGTAGAAGGTGCCAAGATCGCGTAAATCGTAGGAATACGGGTGTGAGCGGGAAAAATCCTGGAAGTAGCAGGACAGGCAGGTATCCAGCGGGTCGCGCATGCTGTGGATGATGCGCGCAGCGGGGAACAGTTGTTCAATCAGGCCGAGGTACATGAAGTTGCCGGGCATCTTGTCCACTACTCGTGCTGCGTCCGGTGACAGTGCATCGATCTGGTCCAGGTAGCTCTGCGCAAGCACATCCAGCTCTGCCGGGGTCAGCCCCGGCATGCAGTGCGGGTAGGCTTGTGGTTTCTTCAGGGTGGCCTGCACTGAGCCTGCAATCTGTATGACATGAATCAGTTCCCCCGCGCCGAACACCGCCGGGTGGCTGGCGAGTATCTGTTCGATCAGGCTGGTGCCGGAGCGCGGCATGCCGACGACGAATACCGGTCGCCCGGAGCGGGTGCCGGAGCGCGGCAGGGTGTTCATCCGTTCGTGAGAATAGACCGCGATCGTTGCCTGTACATTGGCTTCGCGCGCCCCGGCATCGTAATCGGCGTTTTTGAGGTCGTTGCCTTTCCGGTAGTGCCCGAAGGCCTTGCCGTATTCCCGGTTCTTGTCGTACAGGTTTCCCAGGTTGAAATGCAGGTTGCGCCGGGCGGTTACCGAAAGGGGCGGCTCGCTGTCGAGCCGCCGTTCCAGTAACGGAATCGCCGCCCCGGGATCGTCGCTGCTGCTGCACAGCGCTGCCCAGGCCAGCAGGATGTTGACTTCGCTGTTGCCGGCATCCACCAGCGTGGCCAGGCGCTCCCGCGCCTTGTCCAGTTTGCCCTTGTGCTGGTCGATGGTTGCGGCGAGGGAAATCGCCTCAATATTGACGGGGTCCTGTTCCAGCGCCGTTTCGACCAGTTTTTCCGCCTCGTCCGGTTCTCCCAGTGGCATCAGGGTGGCGGCGAGTGCGATACAGGCATCGATATAGCCCGGTTTGAGCTGGAGGGCTTCGCGAATATGCGACACCGCCTGGGGTTGCTTCCCCGCCAGGGACAGCACGACACCGATGCCCAGCCGGGCTGCCGCGTGCCGCGGGTTGATCTGCAGTGCCTGCTGGTAGTGCTCCAGCGCTTGCTGAAGATCGCCCAGCATCTGCTGCGCGTTGCCCAGTCCCCAGTGTGCCTGGGCAATACGCGGGTTGAAACGCAGCGCCTGCCTGAAGAAGTCGATGGCCCCGGTCCACTCGCCCTGCCGTAACAGGACATACCCCAGGCCGTGTGCAGCTTCGGCAAACTCCGGTTTGATGTGCAGGGCCTCGCGGTAGGCTGCGCTGGCTTCGTCCAGCCGGTCGAGTTCTGCGCAGGCGCGGCCGAGCATGAACCATGCGTCGGCTGCGCGTGGCAGCAGGTGGACCAGCCGGCTGCAGTGCTCCGCGGTTGCCGGCCAGTCGCCACGCTGTGACGCGGCCATTGCCCGATCCGACAGTTGTTGTACGTCTTCGCCTGGCATCAGGGTTTGCTTCGTCCGCCGGGCTAGCGGATGCCAATGTAGCTGGCGAAGTTGTACCAGCGGAAAATCATGTCGACTTTGGTAAAGCCGGCCTCGCGCAGCGCGACCAGTTGCTGTTCGGGTGTAATCGGCCGCAACACATTTTCCAGCGCCTCGCGTTTCTGTGAAATTTCCAGTTCGGAATACCCGTTGCGGCGTTTGAAGTCGTAGTAGAGCTCGGTCAGCAATTCCTGTACGTGTGGTTCATCCACCCGGATCTTTTCGCTGAGCATGAACACGCCATCCTTGCGCAGCCCGTCGTGAATGGTTTTCAGCACCTGCGGTCTCTTGTCCGGATCCAGGAACTGCAGGGTGTAGTTCATGACCACCAGGTCCGCGTCCTGAATGTCCGTGTCCTCGATATTCCGGCAGTGGAGTGTGCAGTCTTTAACGCCCGTGGATGAAATTTTCTCCCGGCACTTGACCAGCATGCTTTCCGAGTTGTCGATGCCGACAAAGCGCGGCTGTACGCCGCTTGCGGCCAGGTGCCTGGAGAGAATGCTGATGGTAGTGCCGGTGGAGCAGCCCAGGTCGTAGACTCGCCCTGGATCCGGGCAGGCGCGGTCCACGATATCGAGCAGGATACGGTGGATCTCGTCGTAAAACGGCACGGACCGGGAGACCATGTCATCGAAGACATCGGCAACCTCCCGGTTGAACTCGAAGGCTGTGCCGGGACTCAGGTGTTTGTCGAATACCTTGTCTTTTCCGCTCATTCTTTAACCGCCGTGAAGTACAGGCAATCATACACGGTGCGCTGGCAGCTCTCACGGGGCGCGAGGTGCGGCTTGGTCGAGAATCCGTGCTCGATAACCCGGAAACCCGAGGCGTTGACAATGGCCAGGACTTCTTCCGCCGTGTAGTTGATGCCGGGTCGAAAGGACATGGCGCCGTAGTTCACCCAGTAGCCGCCCGGCTGAAGAATCCGCTGCAGTCGCGGCGCGAAATCCCGCAGGTCCTCGCCGACGGCGTCGATCAGGAAGGGTGTCAGGATGGCATGGAAAGCGTGCTCTGCGAACGGCAGGCTGGTGGCGTCCGCCAGCATGAAAAGAAAATCATTGTCCGGTTTGCGCGGGGCGCGGAGCTTCCACAGCGTGACATTGTCCTGCGCGTTGCGAACGTTGTTCGGCTGGATCTGGTACAGGTTCAGTTCGCCGCCCGACACAATGCGGGAGGCGCCAAGTAACATGAGTGGAGCAATGTCGACGGACACGGTGAGCGGGCAGTTGTAATGGTTGTGCAGGTTGTAGGCATCCCGGCATGCGCCTGCCCCGAGCACCAGCAGGGATTCCAGCGCGAGGTCGTCGGGCAGGATTTCCCGGACCTGGTCGCACAGGATGTCGACTTCGCCGGTTTCCCACCCCCAGTCGCGCAGCAGGTATACCATGAGCATGAAGGAGCCCAGTGCGTCGGCATGATCTTCAGGGGGCGTGCCCGGTCCGAGGTCTTGTTGCGGCGCCATTAACTCCAGGATGGTCCGCAGGTTGTCCGCCCGCGCCCGGGTGACTTTTTTCAGGCGTTCCCTCAGCGGCGGGTAGGTGGAGGGGGATGCGATCAGGCGCTGGTTGGATTCGATGTTACGCTGCTGGGAGGCGATGTAATTGGCAAAGCGGTTTTGCCACAGGCCGATGAATTTACCGGGATCGGGCATCAGCACCGGTATGTCGGTAAGCAGCGGGAAATCCTGTCCGCAGTTGCTGCAGGCCAGCTGGTCCCCGAGACGGAGTGTGCCGGAACAGGCGGGGCACTGCAGTTTGTCCGAGGCGAGGAGTTTTTCGATATTGTCATTTATTGGCTGTATGCCGGGGATTGCCGCCGATCAGATATCAATTAATATGCATGTTGAGTTATATTTTAATTAATGTAAACAACAAGTTATATTTTGTTCTCATTGAGGAAGTGCTGCAACCATTGCATGGCTTTGACACGGCCGCCCAGCATATCAGCTTCTTGAGAAACGGTACATTGCGGATTGGACCCGATCACTATGACTCGGGAATCCGGCGTTTTCCTTGTGCTGGATTATTCGTTAAAATGTAAGTGTTTGCCAAACCAAGAAGAATAATAAATTCATTGCGACGTTCTCCCTTGTCCTGCTGAATGACTGTTGCTACCCAGGAAGCTGTGTTTTACAACGTATGGTGACTAAATCCAAAGATCCGGGTGCCCGGGCGCAGGCGCTATACGAAGAGCGCAAGCTCCCCGAAGCCCTGAAGATGTTCGAAAAAATCTGTGCTGCAGACCCGGATAATGCGAGTGCCTGGGTCATGCGCGGTGCATGCCATCAGAAGCTGGGTGATTTTGATGCTGCGGTTGCATCATTGCAACAGGCGGTCAGTCTGGAGCCCGAATCAGTGGAAATTCAGCTAAACCTCGCTAATGCGCTGGTGACATCGGGGGATCTTCCGCAGGCTGTGGAGATTTACCAGGAGATTCTCAGATTGCGGCCCGAGAGGGCTGCCGTCTGGGCTTTGCTGGGCAAGGTATGGCTGCAACTGAACAACCCACGGGCAGCTGAACAGGTGTGCCGTCGAGCGCTCCAGTTGAAACCTGGCAATATCAACGCACTTATGACACTGGGTAATGCACTCCGGGCGGCTGGAGATCGTCGTCAGGCGCTGGATTGTTTTCAGAAAGTCGCAGGATTGATGCCGCAGCATGGAGCAGCACATGCGCAGTCCGGCAGGATGTTGCATCAGTTGGGAGAGTGCGGGGCGGCGATTGAGGCTTATCGTAAAGCGGTTCAATGTGATCCCGGCAGGCAGGCGATTCACTATCGGCTGGGACGATTGCTGCAGGACGAAGGTCAGATAGAGGCGGCGGAAGCGGCTTATCGCCAGGCGGTGAAACTGCGACCGGACGATGTTCCCGCACTCACCAATCTCGCTCATGTATTGATGTTACAGAAGAAGCAGAAGGATGCGCTTTTTTTCTACCGGCGTGCGCTGGAGCAGGATCCTGAAAGCATACAGTTGCATGTGAATCTGGGCTGTGCACTGCGAGACCTGGAACGCTACCAGGAAGCTGTTGATGCTTTCAGAAAGTCGATTCAGATCGCTTCCGGAAGCGGTGAGGCCGGTGATAGCGCTGACGCCTATTACTATATGGGGTTGACGTTGCAGGCTCAGGGGCGCCTGGAAGAGGCTGCTGACAGTTTGCGTGAAGCTGTGAGACTTTACCCGGAGTATGTGCCGTATCTGCTCGGGCTGGCCAGGCTGCAGCAGGCTATGGAAGACTATTCGCGTGCATTGGGCAGCTTTCAACGTGTGTTACAGGTGGAGCCGGGAAACGGGGACGCGTACTTTGGCAAGGGGGGCGTGCTGCATGCGCTAGGCCGTAATCAGGAGGCTATTTCGGATTACCGGCAGGCAGTCCGCTATCGGCCGAATATTGTACGATACAAGATTGCACTGGCAGCCGCCCTGATGGGCGAAAGCCGGCACGAGGAGGCTGCAGAGTATTGTGAGGCTGCCTTGTCCGCCCGGCCGGATGACGCGGATGCGATAGCGCTTGCCGCGCAGATTGCCGTTCGTCGTGGTGAAACCGCTAAAGCCTATGAATATCTGAGGCCTTTGCTGGAAAAGGAGGATCTGTCGGAAAACGTGATCATGGCCTTTGCCAATGTCAGCAGGGATGTAGGGCGTATCCCGGAGGCTATTCGACTGCTTCAGGGTGCGGTTGATAAAGGTGCGCTTCAGTCGACGGAAAGTCGCGTCAATCTGCATTTCAACCTGGGAAGACTGTACGACATGGAGGGGGATTATGACAGCGCCTTCCATCACTTCGCGCAGGGGAACCGGCTGAAGCAGGTATCTTTCGGTGCAGCACACCACATGCTGGAAGTGGACGCGCTCATTACACAGAACAGCTGGTTCTTCATTAACGGTTTGCCGCGTTCCACCATTCGCTCCGAGCGTCCGGTGTTTATCGTTGGCATGCCGCGTTCGGGAACCACGCTGGTCGAACAGATACTCTCCAGTCATCCGGCGGTGCATGGCGCTGGTGAGTTGCCGGATATCGGCCAGATGGCTGAGCGTTTACCGGCAATGCTGGGAACCCGGAAGAGATTTCCCCAGTGCCTTTCGCTGGTGACAGCCAGTCACCTGGATGAGCTTGCGGGCACCTATCTGGCACGCCTGGCGAAGCTGTCACCCGATGCCAGGCGCGTCACTGACAAGATGCTGGGCTTCATGTACCTGGGGCTGATCCAGCTGGTATTTCCTTCTGCCCGGGTCATCCATTGCAAACGGGACCCTCTGGATACCTGCCTGTCCGGTTATTTCCAGGACTTCTCCAGCGCACATCCCTATTCCTATGACCTGTATAACCTGGGTGTTTATTATCGTGGCTACGAAAAGATAATGCAGAACTGGCGCAATGTGTTAAGCATCCCTATGCTGGAAGTGCAGTATGAAGAGATGGTTGTCGACCAGGAGAACGTTAGTCGCAGGTTGATCGAGTTCTGCGGTCTGGAGTGGGATGACCGTTGTTTGAAGTTTCACGAGAACGAGCGTTTCGTGGGAACCGCGAGTTACGACCAGGTGCGTCGGCCTATCTACACCAGCTCCGTGAGACGCTGGGAAAACTACGAAAAGTATATTGGCCCGTTGCGTGAAGCGCTGGAACTGTTCCAGGTGCAACAGCATCGGGAAGGTCAGTGAGCACGCGCCGGTACCGGGCGATGCCCGCGTTGGCGGTGTGCTCAGGGACATAGCATGAAGCGCTTGTGGCGGAGCTGTTGTCTTGTAGCCGTGCTGGGTTTCCTGGCGGCCTGCGAGCAGGCGTCCGTGAGTGAATCCTTTGAGCCGCAACTTCTCCAGGCGCTGTCGCTGGCGAGGCTGGATCGCAGCGCCCTTGTGTTGCCCAGGGTGCCGTACCCGGTAGCGAAACCGGCGCGGCTGTCCCTGGTCGACAGGTCGTTGAGCAACCCGCCCTCCATGGTGGACCTTGCGCAGCGACTGGTGGCAGCAAAGCGGGACGGGGCCAGGAGCGAGCACGCCGGCCGCCTGTTGCAACTGCTGGAACTGGATACCGGGCTGCCTGACTGGTCGGCTGCAGGACCGGGAGATTCGGTGAGTGCCCCCGACCGGCAGGTGCCCCCCGCGGACTGGGTGGCGGATGCGGCGCTGGTCACCACGTTGCGTGACCTGTTGCACGCCGAGGCGATGGCAAGGCAGGCCTGGATGGATGCGATCGGGGACCCGGCCGCGGAAGAGTTGCAGGCGCTGCCGGGTATGCTCAGGGAGACGCTGGCGTACCAGGGAAAGAGCCCGGACCAGTACCGTTTTCTGAACAGGGACTGGCACCGGGTGGGAGTGCGCCAGAACCTGGCTCGTGTGGCGGCAGCCATGGCGGGGTTGCTGGCCGCAGTGGAGCGCAGCCTGCCGGTATTGCAGCGTGAGTCAGGCGTTGCCGGGGGCGAATGGATGACGCCGTTGGGGAGGGTGAAAATTGCCGGTACGGGGGATGACCGGCACGTTGGTGAATACCGCCTGTTGATCGACCTGGGGGGCAATGACCACTACGAAAATGTTGCCGCACCCCTCGAAATCGGCAACGTGTCGATCATTATCGATCTGGCGGGAAATGACAGCGTACACTGGGATACAGCGGCCGGTCCCGGGGCGGGGTTACTGGGGCTGGGTATCTGGGTGGACCTGGCCGGCAACGACCGTTACTCGGGTGGCAACCTGGGGCTGGGTACCGGGTTGCTGGGCGCCGGCCTGCTGTGGGATGTCGCGGGGGATGATGTCTATGATGCGCGTGCGATGTCCCAGGGCGCCGGGCAGTACGGGGTCGGCATGCTGTTCGATGACAGCGGTGACGATCGCTACCGGTCTGTGTTGAACGGCCAGGGCTATGGCGGGTCGGGTGGCTTCGGTGTGTTGGTGGACAGCGGGGGCGATGACGATTATTCCTGCGGATCCGGGATCCCGGACCTGGTGAAGAGGCGCATCAACC
>DRQL01000109.1 GCA_011371465.1 Gammaproteobacteria bacterium
AGCCGTAGACCTCATCGGTTGACACATGCAGAAAACGACAACGGCGGTTGTCGCCATCCCAGGCCTTCCTCGCCGCATCCAGCAACGTAAAGGTACCATGAACATTGGTCGTCACAAAGGCTTCCGGGCCTGTAATGGACCGATCGACGTGTGATTCGGCGGCGAAGTTCACCACGGTGTCGATTTTTTCCTCTTCCAGTAATTTTTTTACCAACCCGGCGTCACAGATGTCACCATGCACAAAGCGGTAATTTGAGTTGTCTTCAATATCCTTAAGACTTTCCAGGTTCCCTGCATACGTCAGCGCATCGAGATTGACCACCCGGTCTTCCGGGTGGTTGACCAGCCAGTAGCGGACGAAATTGGAACCTATGAAGCCGGCGCCGCCGGTGATCAGGATGTTTTTCATTTGTGTAACAGGCCTTTCGCGGCGAGGACGCCGCTCCTACAGGTTGTTGATCATGGCATGGAGACTCTCACGCCAGTGCGGGATCGGGTAATCCAGCACACTCCGGATTTTCACCTTGCTCATCACGGAATACGCCGGGCGGGTTGCCGGCAACGGGAAATCTTCGGTCGGAATGGGCCGAATAGTCTCTGCCACGACGGGTAGACCAACCTGCCTGGCAGCGGCAACGATGGCTTCTGCAAAGTCATACCAGGAAGCCACCCCTTCATTGGTAAACTGGTACACACCGCTTGCACCTGCCTTCATCAGGGACCGCATGGCCCTGACGATATCAGCAGTCCACGATGGTGTACCCAGCTGGTCGTCCACCACCCTGAGTTCCTGCCGTTCTCCAGCCAGCCTGAGGATCGTTTTCACGAAATTGTGCCCGTGTACCCCGTATACCCAGGCGGTTCTTACCACCAGGGCATCGGGCAGCACTTCGCGTACTGCCTGCTCCCCTTCCAGCTTGGACTGGCCATAGACACTCAGCGGGTCGGGCTTGCTGTCTTCGCGGTAGGGAGTTGATTGCTCACCCCCGAATATAAAGTCGGTGGATACGTGCAGGAGTCGCCCGCCGCTGCGCTTTACACCTTCTGCCACGGCACGCGCGGCATCGCGATTGATGGTAAATGCGAGCTCACGTTCCTGCTCTGCCTTATCGACCTGGGTGTAGGCACCGCAGTTGATCACCCAGTCCGCTGCATAGGCGGCAATCGCCTCCGCCACCTGGTCGGGACGGGAAAAATCCACCTCTTCGCGGTCAATGGCGATGCAGGACTCGCCTTCCGCCTGCAATGCAAGAACGGTTTCCCTGCCCAGCTGGCCGTTTGCTCCTGTTACCAGTATCGTCATACGCCTTCTCCGTATACTGGCAGCCTGCCGTCCATTTCGCTCAGCAACCCGTTGGCCGCATCTTTATCGGATATCCTGAAGTCACTACCAGGCCATTCGATGCCAATCGCCGGATCATCCCAGCGGATGCCGTGTTCAGTTTCCGGTGCATAGAACTCCGTGCACTTGTATAAAAAATCAGCCGTATCGCTGAGCACACAAAAACCGTGCGCAAATCCCGGGGGCACATAAAGCTGGTAATGGTTGTCCTCGCTCAGTTCCGCTCCGGCCCATTGGCCAAAGGTAGGCGAACCACGCCGGATATCGACCGCCACGTCGAAAACCGCTCCCGTCACCACGCGCACCAGTTTTCCCTGCGGCCGTCCCAGCTGGTAGTGCAGGCCGCGCAATACACCCCGGCCGGAGCGCGAATGGTTGTCCTGCACGAAACCTGCATCGAGACCGGCCCGGGCGTATTTCTCCTGGTGCCAGCTTTCCATGAAAAAACCACGGCTGTCACCGAACACGTCGGGCTCAATCAGGAGTACCTCGGGAATATTCGTCGGTTTTATCTTCATGCCCGGTGCCCGTCTTCTTCAAGAATTTCCAGCAGGTAACGCCCGTAACCGTTCTTCGCCAGCTGCTGCGCCAGTTTTTCCATCTGCTCTGCCTGGATATACCCCATTCGGTAGGCAATCTCTTCCACACAGCAAACTTTCAATCCCTGGCGCTGCTCGACCGTCTCAATAAAATTGGCCGCCTGCAGCAGGGATTCGTGCGTTCCCGTGTCCAGCCAGGCAGTACCACGTCCCAGCTTTTCAACGTGCAGAGTGCCGTTGGCCAGGTATTGGGTATTGATATCCGTAATCTCCAGTTCGCCGCGCGGGGATGGTTTCAGGTCCGCCGCCATATCCACCACCTGGTTATCATAAAAGTACAGGCCGGTTACTGCATAGTGCGAGCGCGGCCGGGCCGGCTTCTCTTCGATCGACAGCGCGTGGCCGCTGGCATCAAACTCGACCACGCCATAGCGTTCCGGGTCGCGGACCCGGTAGGCAAACACGGTTGCCCCCGACTCGCGTCCGGCGGCACACCTGAGACTGGTTCCCATGCCGTGGCCATAAAAAATGTTGTCGCCGAGTACCAGGCAGCAGGAGGCATCGCCCAGGAAGTCCCTGCCGATGATAAAGGCCTGTGCCAGGCCACCCGGGTCCGGCTGCACTGCGTACCGGATGTCTATCCCGAACTGGCTGCCGTCACCCAGCAGCCGCTGAAATGCCTCGCTGTCTTCCGGCGTGGTGATAATCAGGGTTTCCCGGATACCGGCCAGCATCAGGGTAGACAACGGGTAGTAGATCATCGGCTTGTCGTACACCGGCATCAGCTGTTTGCTGACCGAGCGTGTCAGGGGATATAAACGGGTGCCGGACCCGCCTGCCAGAATAATGCCTTTCATTATTGTTGGTACCGTTTAATACTCGTCGTCAGAACGTGCAGCCTGGGTATCCAGATATCCCTCCCGCAACAGGTACAGGTAGATATCCTGCGCCGCTTCCATGGGCGTCAATCCCTCGGTATCCACCCGCAGTTCCGGGTGCTCCGGTATTTCGTA
Organism: Gammaproteobacteria bacterium; assembly: GCA_011371465.1. GTDB lineage: Bacteria > Pseudomonadota > Gammaproteobacteria > DSM-19610 > DSM-19610 > Thiogranum. Next base: position 2,895 of record DRQL01000109.1, read on the forward strand.
GGGATCGCTGATCCCGGTGAACTCCGGGATTTCACCGCGGCGCGCCTTGGCATACAGGCCCTTGCGGTCGCGGGCTTCACAGGCTTCCAGCGAGGTCGCCACGTGGATTTCGATAAAATCCCCGTGCGGCTCGATCATTTCCCGCACGGAACGGCGCATCTGTGTATAAGGTGCAATCGGTGCGCAGATGGCGATACCCCGGTTCTTGGTGATCTCGCTGGCCACGAAACCGATGCGGTTGACGTTCAGGAAACGATGCTCCCGGGAAAAGCCCAGCTCGCTGGACAGGTTCAGGCGCACGACGTCGCCATCCAGCAGGGTAACCGGCCGGCCGCCGGCTTCCAGCAGCTTGGCATAGATGATTTTTGCCAGGGTGGATTTCCCCGAGCCGGACAAACCTGTAAAGAACAGCGTTAAGCCCTGCTTGCTGCGCGGCGGGTAGGCCTTGCGCAGTTCGCGCACGACTTCCGGGAAACTGAACCAGGCGGGGATTTCCTCGCCCTGGCTCAGGTCTTTTTTCATTTGCGCATCCGTATAGTCGATGGCCTCCAGGCCTTCCTGCTCGATCACGGAGGCCGGCAGGAAACGATCCTTCGCCGGAACGTAACGCATGGCTTCCACCGCGACGATGTCGATACCCAGCTCCGCGCTGAATTCCTCCACCAGCTCGCGCGACTGCTCCGGCTGGTAAAAACGGTGTTCCTCGTTGTCGCCCGCCGGCGGGTAGGCGTGTTTCGGGCCGATGATCATGTGCGAACAGCCGTAGTTCTGGCTGACGATGGCGTGCCACAGGGCTTCGCGCGGCCCGGCCATGCGCATGGCCAGCGGCAGCAGTGACAACATGGCCAGGTTCTGCGGGAAATAACGGCGAATCGCCTGGTAGCAGTGTACGCGTGCGTAGTAGTGCAGGTCGCCGGGCTTGGTCATGCCCACCGTGGGGTGCAACAGAATATGCCCCTGGATGTCCTTGGCGGCCTGCAGGGTGATATCGCGTTGCAGGCGGTGCATGGGCTTCGAGGTCTGGAAGGCCACCACCCGGCGCCAGCCCTTCTTGCGGAACAGTGCCCGCAGTTCTTCCGGCGTATCCCAGAAACTCTCGAAATCGTGGTGCACGGGTAACTGGATACCCTCGATCCGGCCACTGATGTACACCGGTTTGACGCTTTCGAACAGGTAGCGCACCCCGGGATGTGCATCCGACGTGGTGTTGTACACCTTCTCGGCCTCGCGGGTCTTGTCCGGCTGCCAGATATCCTCGACCGTCAGCACGGCCGGCATGAATCCTTCGCCATCGCGCAGGGCGATTTTGCTCCCCTTTTCCAGCTTGCCGGCGAAGGTCTCATCGACATCGAGCACGATCGGCACCGGCCAGACGGTCCCGTCCGCCAGGCGCATATCGTCGACCACGGCCTCATAGTCGGCCTGGTTCATGAACCCGGTCAACGGCGAGAAAGCGCCGTTCATCAGCAACTCAAGATCACAGACCTGTCGCTGCGATAAGGTAAGTGATGGATATTGCTGGGATTCTGTTTTCAGAATCTCGGCCTTGTCGGGGTCGACCAGCAGGTCGACCAGCTGGCCGCCATGCGGTTTTACAAAAAATTCGCTTGTTCCCATTGGCTACAATCCGTGGCTCCGTGTCATCAGGAAAATGCCGCCCGCTTTGGTTGTTGGTGGAGGCGCGCCAGTTCAGCGGCTGAGCGTCGAGATTTTTTACGTCCGCGGCCTGATATCCCCGGAATGGCGCAGTTTAGGTGTTCATTCTGGCAGGGTAAAGCCCCCGGGAAGCTTTAATACTACCTGTTCCCGAAGTATGCTTGCGTAAAATAACGGTTTTCGGGGTGGTGGACGACCATGCGCCTGCTGTTACGGGGGATTCTTGCTGCAGTCAGCCTGGTGGTGTTGTCCACCGCTTATCTGCTTTGGAATAACAACCGCCCGGTACCCCCCCCCGGGCAGGACCAGCTGAACACCAGCCTGCAAAACAGCATTCGCTGGCTAACGGACCACCGGGGAAAAATCCTAGCTTCCAACAACCCGATGGTCTGGCGCATGGTGCAACAAGCTGGAGAGGTTTCCGGTGACACGCGCCTGAAGGCGCTGTTTGCCGATTACGCTCAGCGCCACCTCGACAGGAACTCCGGCAGTATCTGGCGCCCCCTGTTCTACCCGCAGACCTGGGCACCCGTGCGCTTTGAAGATATTGCCGGTTTCCCGTACTACAACTGGCACTTCCTGTATGCCATCACCTGTGACCGGGAGCTGGCGAAAGTCCCGGACATTGCGGCCCAGAATGACCCGGCATTCTGTGACCGCTACCCGCTCCGACCGGCGTGCGTAACGCACCAGATGATGGGGTTGCTGCTATTGAAACGTTCGCAGTGCGGTAATCCGCTCGAGCTGGACCGGAGTATCGGCATTTTGCAGCAACGTATCCGTACCCAGCTGACGTGGGATCCGCGCGTGGTAGACGTTTATATGCAACGCGTCCTGATGCTGGTCGAATCCGGCGCCGCAGACCTGGTGAAACCGGTATGGCTGCAACAACTGATCGAAGCCCAGCAAGCGGACGGCGGCTGGGCCTCGTTCATGCCACTGGTACCGCTTGGCGGAAACCGTTCCATCGGCATCACCCGTCTGCCGCGTATCATGGTCCCCAGGTCGGACTTCCATATGACGGCCCAGGGTGTTCTGCTGTTTGCTTTACTGACCCACCCTGCACAGGAGCAATAAACTGAACCTGTGGTGAAACCACGGCGAGGCTGACGAACCTGTTCCTTTTGTCACGTTGAATTCCATGGATTCCGGCATACGCCGGAATGACGGGGCACGAACGCCGCAAAGTCAGCGCCACGCTTCCAGCTTCTCCATGCAGGCCCGGTTCAGCTCCTGCACCCGCTCCGGGCTGGCAGCTTCGTTGTAGCAGCGAAACTCGGGGGCATTGCCCGAGGGGCGCAGGTGGATGATTTCGTCGTTCTCGAAGGTAATGCGCAGGCCATCCGTCTGGTCGGTGCTGCGAACAGTGCCACACAGGTCGCCAAACAGGGACTCGATGGCTTCGTTGTCTGCCGCCAGTTCCGCGATTTTGCGGCTGGACAGTTCAGTGGGAAAGCACTTCAGCCGGCCACTGGCGGTAAAACGCTGCGGCAGTTCATTCATCAGTTCACCGACCGGGCGAAGCTGCTGTTTGGCGCTCACCAGGATGGCCAGCATGGGCAGTACCGCATCCCGGGTCGGCAGCGCCTTCAGGGTGCGCCCGTCCAGGTGTACATCTGTCGCCAGCAGAAAACCGCCGTTGGCTTCATACCCCGCCACCGTGCCGCCGTGTTGCGCCTGCGCCTGGTTCATTTGCTCGATGACATAGGGTGAGCCGATGCGGGTGCGGTATACCCGGTCGAACCAGCCGCAGGCTTCCACCAGGGTATTGCTGCTGACCGGCGTTACCAGTGTGTTGATCCCCAGGAAGTGCGCACACAGCACACCGACAACGTCCCCGCGCAGCCATTCGCCCTGCTCGTCGGCCAGCAACGGCCGGTCGGCATCGCCGTCGGTCGAAACCACGGCATCAAAGCCGTACTCGGCGGACCATTGCTGTCCGAGCCGGACATCCTCGGCACGGATGGCTTCGGTGTCGACCGGGATAAAGGTGTCCGAACGCGCCAGACGCGTTACCGTGGCGCCGAGGCGTTCGAGCAACGTACCCAGCAGGTCACGCGCGACACCCGAGTGCTCATAGACGCCGATGTAGGCGCCTTCCAGGCAATTGTCGGGCAAAAAGTCGAGGTAGCGGTCCAGGTACATTTCTGCCGCCGCCGGATGGATGTCCGGCAGGTCACCGACGGAAATTTCCGGGAAGGGTTCGGGCAGCTCGACCTCCTGCGCACGAATGCGCCCTTCATCCGCCTTGAGTATTTCGCCGTCCGGCCGGTTGAACTTGATGCCGTTACGGTCATCCGGAATATGGCTGCCGGTCACCATGATGGAAGCTGATCCCTGCTGCATGGCATAGAAGGCCAGCGCCGGTGAAGGGATCATGCCGGCATAGCAGACCTGGTAGCCGGCATCTTCGATGGCGCGGGCGACCGCGGCAAGAATACGCGGCGTACTGGACCGCAGGTCACCGGCCAGCACAATCGTCGCACCAGCCTGTATGAGGTCTTCTGCCTGCATGGCCTGCAGGAAGGCGCTGGTATAGGCGTAGCAGACGGGGTTGCTCATCGCCTCTACGGTGCCGCGCGCGCCGCTGGTGCCGAAGGCGACACCGCTGCTTTGCATGAGGTCTGCGATTCTGGTCATTGGTTGCTGCTTTTTTGTTTTGTTTTGTTGGATTACGCTGTGCTAATCCAACCTACGAGACTGCTCTTTGTTGTGCTTTGTTGGATTACGCTGCGCTAATCCAACCTACGTGTCTACGTGGCCGGTTGGTATTCTTGCAACCCCGTAGGTCGGATTAGCGCAGCGTAATCCGACAAGACCATCCCGGGGACTACCCGCCTGCCCTACGCCGTACGCCGCCTGCCGGGCAGACCGTACCAGAGAAACAGGGCCAGCAGCAACAGGCCCAGCTGCAGGCTCAAACCCTGCAGGTTGGGGTAGATGCCCAGCAGGTCGATGCGCGGGAAGTGAATCGGGCTGATCGGAATGTAACCGGCTTCCTGCAGGGCCGCCACGCCCTTGCCGGCAAAGATCAACGCCAGCACAAACATGAGTATCCCGGTGACACTGAAGAACTGCCGCAGCGGCAGGCGCGCGCTGTAGCGCATAATGATCCAGGCCAGTACTGCCAGCACGCCCACGCCGGCGCCAAAACCGCCCAGCGCCATGCGTTTGCCGGCCTCATCGGTCTGCACCCACAGGGCCTGGTAGAACAGGATGGTCTCGAACACTTCGCGGTAGACCGCGATGAACGACAGCCCGGCCAGCCCCCACAGGGTGCCGGCGCTCAGCGCCCTGCGCACATTGTTTTCAATGAATGACTTCCACTGCGCTGCATTGGTTTTGTCGTGCAGCCAGAAGCCCACGTAGAACAGTACCGCCGTCGCCAGCAGTGCGGCCACCCCTTCGGTGATCTCGCGACTCGCGCCACTGATTTCGATCAGGTATACCGAGGCCAGCCAGGTCAGGAATCCCAGCACCAGCGCGCCTACCCAGCCGTAATGCAGGTAGCGCATGCTGTTGGGATGTTCGGTCTTGACCAGGAAGGCCGCCAGTGCCGCGACCACCAGCAGGGCTTCCAGCCCTTCGCGGACCAGGATAAAAAACGCACTGGCAAACGCTGCCCCACCGGAAAGACTGCGCCCCGACAGGCGCTCCGAGGCGATGTCCAGCAATCCCTTGATACGAATGATGTTCGCTTCGAGTTCTTCCACCGGCACCGCGTTGCGAATATCGGTGCGCAGGCCGGTCATGGACTGCTCGATTTCGATACGCAGCTCGGAATCCACCGCGTTCAGTCCCTGCTCCACCAGCTCGAAACCCTCCAGGTAGGCCTCGACCGCCAGTTTGTAGGCTTCCTGATGGCGGTGTGCCGCGTAGGCCCGGGCCACCTCGTCCAGGTGATGACGGGAGAACTGCAGCGGGGATTGCGTCGAGAACAGCGGGGCCGGGTCCCTGCGTAACTGCGCCATCAGTACACCACCTTCAGGACCATAGGCCTCGATGGCTTCCGCCGGTGTCGTTACGGTAAGTTTCGCGATATCCATCAGCGCCTTTTGCTGCCCGGAGCTGGCCTGCTCCGAAGCCGCGATCAAGGCCGGCTCGCTGACGGCAAACCGCCCGACATAGAAAGCCAGTGACCAGCGATCCGCCGCGGACAGTTCATGATAGGACGACATGGACGTGTCGGGAACGCCCTGTGTGATGGTGTTATACAGGCCGTAGAGGGTACGTTGCGCATAGCGATCCGGGTCCCGGAAGTTGATCGGCGCGGGATCCAGCCCGGCAGCCTGCGGCCCCCGGCCATCACCGTTCACGCCGTGGCAACCGGCGCACTGTTCTGCATACAACGCGGCAGCACGCTGCAGGTCAGGTTGTTTGCGCGGTACGACGGTCACCTTGTACCGGTCGATGATCGCCAGGCGCATGTCCGTGGCCAGGCGGTTGACCTCCGCGGGGTCGGCCCGGTCCTGCACCAGCACGGCGAGTTGCTCACCCTGCTTCAGCAGCGCGGATTTTTGCGACCCGCCCGGCAGTTCAGCCAGCTGCTGCCGGATGCCGGCAGTAAAATCCTGCATTTCGGTGTATTCCGCTGCGTTGGTCACCTCACCGTCCGTAACCGCCTCGGCGTAGTCGACCCCCACGTAGTCGATCAGTTGCAGCAGTTGCTGCAGGTCGCCCGCCCTCGTCAGGGAGGCCAGCAGGAACAGGGACAGGAATACCAGCAGACGTTTCATACAGCGACGGCTCAATGAGTAAAATGGAGGTGAATTATAATGATTCTCATTTAGACTGTAAATGATGTCTCCGGGATGGGCGGTCCTGCGGGGAGATGGCGACTGGAGTGGTTTTTGTAGGAGCGCCGGCCTTCGGCGCGATGGTTGGGGGGCTTTCGCGGTCAGGGGACCGCTCCTAGGGAGGAGATAATTAACATTAATTTCAGTCGCTTACCCACACGGCGTGCACGTTCACGAATTCGCGGATACCGTAGCTGGACAACTCGCGGCCGTAGCCGGAATTGCGGATACCACCGAACGGCATGCGCGGGTCGGATTTTGACATGTCGTTGACAAAGGCGGCGCCGGACTGGATTTCATCCGCGGCAATGCGCTCGCCCCTGGCCAGGTCCCGGGTCCAGACAGCGCCCGCGAGGCCGAACTCGGTACCGTTGGCGACCTCGATGGCCTCTGTTTCATCCCGGACCCGGATCAGGGTCGCTACCGGCCCGAACAGTTCTTCGCTCCAGGCCGGCATGCCTTCCTCTACGCCGGCCAGTACCGTCGCCGGGTAGAACGCACCGGGCCCTTCGGGTACGACGCCACCGGTCAGCAACCTGGCGCCCGCGGCAACGGTGCGCTGCACCTGGTCGTGCAACCCGTCGCGCAGGTCCACGCGCGCCTGTGGGCCGATGTAGGTATCGTCCGCCGCCGGGTCGCCCATCTTCAGCTGCTCGACCTTTTCCACGAATTTCTTTTCAAACTCGTCATACACGGCATCGACCACGATGAAGCGCTTGGCGGCAATACAGCTCTGGCCACTGTTCTGGTACCGGCCGACAATACCGACTTCCACCGCCCGGTCGATGTCGGCGTCTTCCAGCACGATGAACGGATCCGAGCCGCCCAGCTCGAGCACACACTTCTTGAGCACCTTGCCGGCTTCGCTGGCGACCGCGCGACCGGCGCCGACACTGGAGGTGATGGTGACGGCCGCCACCAGGGGATGGTGAATCACGTCGGTGGTCAGGGGTACATCGATGAGCAGGGAACGAAACAGGTTGGCGGGCAACCCGGCATCGGCAAAGATTTTCTCGATCAGCAGCGCACAACCGAATACATTCGGCGCGTGCTTGAGTACCGCTCCGTTACCGGCCATCAGGGCCGGCGCGGCAAACCGGAACACCTGCCAGAGCGGGAAATTCCACGGCATTACGGCCAGCACGATACCCAGCGGTTTGTAAGTCACAAAACTGTGGTGTGCTTCGGTGGCCACCTCTTCCGGCGCCAGGAAGCCTTCCGCATGGTCGGCGTAGAATTCACAGCCCCAGGCGCACTTTTCCACTTCGGCAATACCCTGCCTGTACACCTTGCCCATTTCGGCCGTCATCATGCGCGCGTAGTCTTCCTTGTTCTGCAACAGCACCCGGGCTACGGATTTCATCAGGCGCGCACGCTCGGCAAAGGCGGTTTTCCCCCAGGCGCGCTGTGCTTGCGCGCACTGCTCCAGGATGGTCTGCACCTCGCCGGCCGTCATTTCTGGGTAGCTGCCAACCTGTTCGCCCGTAGCGGGATTGATGCTGGTGAAAGCCATAATCGTCTCCTCTGCAAGCCCGGACCCGTCCGTCAGAGCGGACTCACTCTACCATGAGTCCGGCGGGAGTATACAGCCACCCGGGGGCGGGCGATGACAAGTTCAGACCTATAATGGTAGCCTGCCCCGCACTCAACTTTGCACAGGATCGCTATCCATGACACTACGCCACTACCTGATCACTGCCTGCCTGTTCACGCTACCGGCCGCACAGGCCGCCACCCTGCTGGAAATCAAAAGCGGCGGCGAAGTCACCCGCATCTACCAGGAAGGCTCGAAATCCAGGATGGAGATACCGGGAGACAAGGGCTACATGGTGATCGACAGCGCCGCGATAAGTGCACACATGGTCATACCGCAGGAACGCATGGTGATGGACATAACAGACAGCCTGCGGAATGCGCCGGACACCGCCACCGATTCCGGCATTATCTTCAGCAAAGAGGGCAGCGGACCGCGCATCGCCGGCTATAAAACCACGCGCTACCGCTACTCGGCCGGCAAGCAGAACTGCGGCACACTGTTTACCTCCAGAGACGCGATGGAAGACACCGGTCTGGATAAAATGCTTGGCATCATGAACCGCATGTCCGCCCAGTCCAGGGCCATGATGTCCATGCTCAAGCAGAAAACCGACCCCTGCCAGGATTACAGTTCGAGCCTGGGCGAACAGCTGAAAGGGATCGGTGCACCGCTGCGCGTGCTGGATGCCAACGGCACCGTTGTCAGCGACGTCCTGCGTATCGACAAAAAGGCACAGCTGCCAAAGAATGCTTTTGTGATACCGTCTGACTATCAGGTCCAGAATACCCACAAGATGATGCAGGACCTGCAAAAGCAAATGCAGAACATGCCGGACATGCAGAAACTGATGGAGCAGATGCAGCAGCAACGCCGGTGAGTGCCGGCGGGATTGACAGCTGCAACAGAGGTGGTCTGCTCAGGAACAGAACTGCCGCAGGTACTCCTCGTAGTCATCCCGTTTGCGGCGCAGCTCGTAACTCTCGTTGAGCGTGTAACCACGACGCAGTCTTGAACGTACCGATTCCAGTTGTTTTCGCTTTTTCCAGCAGGATTTGCTTTCCCTGTCCGGCGCCCCGGGCCGGGCGGGCTGCTTGCCGTGACGTACACCGGCCGGCTTGCTGCGATATTTTTTCAACAGGGATTTCTCGCCTGCTCGCAAGGCAGTCCAGCCACTACGCCGGGTTCTGATTTCTACAGGCTGACTCCCGTCACCACAGGGAAACTGCTGATAACTCACCACTCCGTCGACCTGTACACAGCGATAGACCGGGGTACGCGCCGGGGAAGCCGACGAGGACAACACACAGAAAACGGCAACCGCCGTCAGGCATGCAAAGGTACGCATTGTTTCCTCCATGAAACAATAGGAAGCACCTGCTGAAAGTCACTATGATACAGGCTCCGGATGCAGAAATCGTCAACTATTCCAAAAGCCGAAAAACCCCGGGATAGTCAGATTGTCCTGACCCTGGCCACACCAAACAGGCCGAGCAACCCTGAACCAAACAGCCATATCGCTGCGGGTATCGGTAGGTGCACAGCCCATGCATATTTAAAACTATTTTCCTTGAGGCTCGTCGCCTGCACCCCATCACTGAAATCGAAGGTCCACGCCCTGTTCCGGTTGGCAACCTCTTCAATAGACCAATAGGGATTGGCAATCTGGATATTGCTGAATTTTGCCAAGTCCGGATCTCCGGAGTCCAGAACGGAAGTAAGCTGTGTCGCACCAAGCTCATCATAAAAAAGATGGCCCATTTCGCTTCCCGTACAATTCAGACCGCGCGAGTTTCCTGACAAAGCCCCGCCCGCATTAATCGTGCATTTATTGTCTGGAACCTGCGTTCGGGGCAATCTCCAGTCTGTAAAACCCAGATAGCCTGCTCCACCATTGAAGGTATTCAGTGCATGAATCCATTTGTTGGCGGTAAGCCAGTCCATCCTGCCATCCGCCTGGATTCCATTTACACCAAACGCGTTGGTTTTTGCCAGGTTAGCATCTGCCAGCCACGCAAAACTCCGGTCCGAGTCAAAGACCATTTTACCACCCAGCTGAGACACCAGCGCTGCGCCGGCTGTTTGGATAAATACTAGAGAAAACATGCAGATCCTTGCTGCTCCAAAGATTGATACCTTCATGGCTATTCTCCTCGTTATTATTTGTGCAAACTGCGCCTGTCCCGGAAGGGTTAGCTGGAACTTACCCCTGCACCTGCACTAATGCAAATACACGCAGGTGGTGCGAAGTCGTTTTTGAAATTCGGTTAAAAACTAAAGGGACTACGCTGCCGGGTACCGGCTTCATGCAGGATTTCTTTTTACTACCTGTTTTATGGCCTGTTCGATGCATTTACCGGCAACCATATAACATTGTTGACACGTAGCCCTCAACACTATTTTGTATGTGCCATATAGCCAGTCTATGGACCCTGTTGCAATCAATACATTCCGCCGCCTAGGGGCACTTATCGCAAACAGCCTGATTCTCCAAAAATTCCAGTCTAATATGTATGCCCGGCGCTGCAGTCAAAAACCAAGTGAATTCGTCCAATGTATCAGTCTCTAGTTCTTCTGCCAGAACTAGCGAAGTGGTAGTACCAAAAACCGCATTCACGAAATTCACCAACTATGACGGCAATACTGAACCGGTCATCGAACCATTGGGGCGCAAAGCACACTAGCCGGGCGAAACTTTAGCTTCGAAATCACAGCTTCTGAGCCAGCCAGCTCTGTACCAGTCATCCAGGACCACCTGTATGTAAGTGGCACGCGGCACCGCGGTAGAGACGCTGAACTCGAGGCTGAAGCCGATGTCCTCTGCGGGGCACAGCGCCACAAGCACATCCCGGACCGGGTCGATACCCGGGCCGGGAGTTATGAACAAAGTTTGCAAACCCGGGCTGGCAAACTGCTTTAACGATTACGCCGCTTTCTTTCGTATGGTCATACCCGCCAAACCAAGCAATCCAGATGCAAAAAGCAATAGAGTGGGCGGCAGCGGCACAGCATTAGCGTCAAATACACCGTCGTCCGCGATAGCATACGTACCCGAGAAAACTGTTGTTTCACCGGTAACAGTATCAAAAATCGACAGTCCGGAAGCAATCGCTAATACATACGTATCGGGCATAGTGACACCAAAACTGATTGTGTCCAAAGATGTTGCAAGAGAATACGATGAAAGTGAAGTAACCAGTGACCCTCCACCTGACAAACCAGCCGCTGTATCCATAAAATTCAGCGTATCAAATTGAGAAATAGGCATGTCCTTATAAAGGGCGAAATCAGTTAACGTGTATTCCAGTGTCGACACCGAATTAAGCAAATTGAATGTATTGTTGCTAAAGTCGAAATACTCTTCGCCGGTAAATCCCGCTACATTCTTTTTCAGCATTTTCAGATTGTTCTCGCCGGCATCTGTCAGGGTTCCATTCTTTGTAGCTCCCGAGCTGAATGCAATCCTGTTCACCAGCAGATCATTCTTTAATTGCTTGGTAGTCCCTTTATATACCACTCTATACTTGTCAGTTGCCCCCGTGTTGAGAGTGCCTGCAAAAAATCCAATATTCCGTCCATTGATACCAGCACCATTAAAAACATCTGATGGCGCGCCTGCGGTGACTCGAGCTTGAATGGATGTCGCCCTGGGGTTATTGG
>DRQL01000110.1 GCA_011371465.1 Gammaproteobacteria bacterium
GAAGCGCTCAATCAGTGGCTGGCGGTGCCTATCGGCTTTATCTTCGGCTTCGGTCTCTATCATGCCGGCTTTACTGACAGCCGCAAGATTGCACAGGCCTTCTATCTCAAGGACGTTGGTGTTCCGGTAGTGATGTTCTCGGCCATCGTGACCGGTATGCTGGGGCTGTGGATACTCAGCCTGGCCGGTTTTATCGATACGTCAAAAATGTACTACCTGCCCACGTACCTGACTCCCATGGCAATCGGTGGTGTGCTGTTCGGTATTGGCATGGCCATCGGCGGCTTTTGCCCCGGCACGGCAGCGGCTTCGATTGCAACGGGTCGCATCGATGCCCTGGTGTTCGTGGTCGGATTCCTCGGCGGCTCTATCCTGTTCGGCGATCTTTTCCCCGTCTGGGGTGACTTTTACAAGAGCGACTATCATGGTGTGTACCGGCTGGATGAATTGTTTGGTGTGAACCTGGGCCTGGTGATTTTCCTGATCGTCATCGCAGCCGTTGGTGGCAGCCTGCTGATGCGCTGGGGACAGCACCTGTTCTGGTCGACACCGCCGGACCAGACCATGCAGCCCGAACAGGTGCTGAAGTACGAAGCGCCCCTGGTCGGTGCAGCGCTGCTGATCGGGTTTGGGCTGGCTTTTGTTCCGACCGCGTACTTCTTCGGCGGGCCCGGTGAAGCCGAGTACTACATCGTTCCGAAACAGCAGGGGCCGGGGCCGGTACGGAAGCGGCAGCACGGACCGGCGGTCGTTGTGCCACCGATGCCGGTGCCGGCAGGGCCGGCACTGCCCGCCGAAGGGGATGAGGGTTGTTGATGCAGTACACCGAAAGGTACCGATGTAAGGCAATACTGTCTTGAACCGTCGCGAATTTATCAAGCTGTCCAGCCTGCTGGGTGCGGGCGCAGCGGTGTCGCCGCTGCTGCTGACCGGTTGCAGTGCGCACCCACTGCCCGGTTCCGGGCAGGTCAGCAGGACCCCGACCTTCTGTGACATGTGCTTCTGGAAATGTGCCGGCTTCGTTTACCGGGAAGACGGTGAACCCTGGAAGATCCACGGCAATGACAATGACCTGCACAGCGAAGGCCGTCTGTGCACGCGTGGCACGGCAGGGCTGGGCAACTACGAGGATCCTGATCGCCTGCAGAAGCCCCTGCTGCGCGTCACGGGTGCCGATGGCCGGCAGACCTTCCGCGAGGCAAGCTGGGATGAGGCGCTGGATTTCATCACCGGGCGCATGAAGTCGATCGCCGAAAACCACGGTGCGGACCGCTTTGCCATGCTCAACCACGGCTATGGCGCGCACCATTTCAGTCACCTGATGCGTGCCTGGGGCTCCGGCAGCCGTGCCGAGCCGGCCTTTGCCCAGTGCCGCGGACCGCGCGATGTCGGTTTCAAACTGACCTTCGGCGAAGGCCTGGGGTCGCCGGAGCGGACCGACATGGAGCACTCGCGCTGTATCGTGCTGATCGGGTCACACATCGGCGAGAACCTGCACAACGGCCAGGTGCAGACACTGGCGAACGCGTGGCGGCGTAACGCGACGGTGATTACCGTCGACCCGCGCTTTTCAGTGCCCGCCGGCAAGTCGAAATACTGGCTGCCCATCAAACCCGGCACTGACCTGGCGTTGTTGCTGGCGTGGATGCACGTGCTGATCGACGAGGGCCTGTACGACCGCGATTACGTACAACGCCATGCCACGGGCTTCGAGCAGCTCAAGGAACACGTTGCGCGCTATTCACCGGAATGGGTGTATCTTGAAACCGGTATCCAGCCGGAGCTGATTCGCACCACGGCGCGTGAAATGGCGGCCAGTGCGCCGGCTACGCTGATTCACCCCGGGCGCCACACCGTCTGGTATGGAGACGACACGCAGCGTTCACGCGCCATCGCCATCCTCAATGCCTTGCTGGGTTCCTGGGGTCGCAAGGGCGGCCTGTACATACAGGAAAAGGTCCGCTTGCCGAAGTTCCCGCTGCCGGCTTACCCCAAACCAAAGAGTGACTTCCGGGCTGCGCACGGGGCACGATATCCCTTCGCCTACAAGGGCGTCAGCAACGCCATTATCGAAGCATCGATCGGCGAAGACGCCCATTACAAGGGCCTGCTGGTCTACGGGACCAACCTGCCGATGACCATCCCGGGTATCCGTCCGCAACTTAAGGCGGCCATGGACTCACTGGAACTGGTGGTGGTCGTGGACACCATGCCCTCGGAAATTACCGGTTATGCGGACGTGGTGCTGCCGGAGTGCACCTACCTGGAACGTTACGATAACCTGCGCAATTCCGGCGAGCGGCACCCGTCGCTGGCGCTGCGCATGCCGGTATTCGAGCCGCGGCACGAATCGAAGCCGGGCTGGTGGATCGCGCGCGAGCTGGGACACCGCCTGGGGCTGCAAAAATATTTCCCCTGGAAGGATTACTCCGAAGTGCTCGACTGGCAACTGAAACAGGTCGGCTCGTCGCTGCAGGAAATGCAGAAAATCGGCGTGAAGAATTTTCCCCGCACCCGGCCCAGGTATTTTGTCGACGGCCAGCCGGTACAGTTCCGCACCCCCAGCGGCAGGATCGAGCTCTATTCACAGCAGCTGGCCGACCAGGGCTTTGACCCGATGCCCGAATACACTCGCCCGCAACAACCGCCGCAGGGTTACTACCACCTGAACTACGGTCGCATGCCGGCTCATACCTTCGGCAAGACCACCAACAACGCGCTGCTGTTCCAGCTGGCGCCGGAAAACACCCTGTGGGTCAATCCGCTGGTGGCTTCCGCGCAGGGCATCGAAAACGGCGAATACGTGCGCCTGGCTAACCCGGACGGGATCATCAGCAACCGGATCCGGGTGCGGGTCACCGAGCGTATCCGCCCGGATTCGGTATTCATGGCGCACGGTTTCGGTCATCGTTCGCGTCGCCTGCGGCTGACGCACGATGTCGGTGCCGACGATTCCGAATTGATGACCAACGTCAAGGTCGATCCGATCATGGGCGGCACCGGTATGCGCGGTAACTTTGTCACCATTGTGCGGGAGACCGCCTGACATGGCCCGTTACGCGATGGTGATCGACACCCTGCTGTGCATCGGCTGCGGTGACTGCGTGGTGGCCTGCAAGACCGAGAACAAGGTGCCGGAGGGACTCAACCGCGACTGGGTGGTGGAGGCGACCCGCGGTACCTACCCGAACCTGACCACCGAGTTCCGTTCCGAGCGCTGCAACCACTGTTCACACGCGACCTGTGTCTACATGTGTCCGACCGGCGCCAGCCACCACTGGCAGGATACCAATATCGTGCTGGTCGATCCCAACAAGTGTACCGGCTGCAAGGCCTGTATCGCGGCCTGCCCGTACGATGCGCGCCTCGTCATGCATCCCGGTGGCTATATCGACAAGTGCACCTTCTGTCACCATCGCGTGGAGAAGGGGCTGAACCCGGCCTGTGTCTCGACCTGTCCGACGCACTGCATGTATTTCGGTCTGCTGGATGATCCTTCCAGTGAGGTCAGCGAACTGTTGCGCACGCGTAACTACAAGGTGCTGGCCCCGGAGACCGGCAACCAGCCCAACGTCTACTACCTGACCTGAGGACGCAGCGCCATGCTCGAGGAAATCCTGGTAACCGCACGCAGCAACCCGCACGTCGACCCGGTGATGCACGTGTGGGGCTGGGAGATCTCGGTGTACCTGTTCATGGGCGGGTTGAGTGCGGGCATCATGTTTTTTTCCGCGCTCATGCTGCTGATGAAGAAAGACCGGGAGACCCCCTTCGCGGTCAACGGCCTGGCCCTGCCGGGCCTGGTGGTGCTGTCGCTGGGCATGACGACGCTGTTCATGGACCTGTCGCACAAGCTGTTCGTATGGCGCTTCTATACCACTTTCGAGCCGACCTCGCCCATGTCCTGGGGCGCCTGGATACTGGTCCTGTTCTACCCGGTGGCCATCCTGCAGGTGCTGTCGACGTTCAGGAAAGGCTACCCGTTCCTGGCCGGGCTGGTCGAGTCCCTGCCGCTGGTCGGCAGGCTGTTTGATCTGACCGAACGGTACCGGCGCCTGATCGCCTGGCTGGCCATTCCCATCGCGGTCGGGCTGGGCATCTATACCGGTATTCTGCTCAGCGCGTTCAGTGCGCGACCGTTCTGGAATACCGGTCTGCTGGGGCCGTTGTTCCTGGTGTCGGGGCTTTCCACCGGCGCGGCGCTGACGGCGCTGATTGCACGTCAACACACAGAAAAAAGGCTGTTTACCCTGATCGACGCCGGTCTCATCGTGGCCGAGCTGTTGATCGTTGCCCTGTTGCTGATCAACCTGGCGACCGGTTCCCGGCCGCAGCTCGAAGCGGCGTCGATGTTGCTGGGCGGATCCTACACCGGCTGGTTCTGGGGCGTGTTCATTACCCTGGGTCTGCTGATTCCTTTGCTGCTCGAGTACTTCGAGATCCGCGGTGCACTGCGCAA
The DNA here is from genome assembly GCA_011371465.1 of Gammaproteobacteria bacterium. Taxonomy (GTDB): domain Bacteria; phylum Pseudomonadota; class Gammaproteobacteria; order DSM-19610; family DSM-19610; genus Thiogranum. Next base: position 4,460 of record DRQL01000110.1, read on the forward strand.
CCTGGCCATGCTGGCACCGGTGCTGGTACTGGTTGGTGGCTACGTGCTGCGCGTGATTGCCGTGGACCTGGGGCAGGAAACTACCTGGATCAACTATGAGTCCGAATTCAATACGCAATTGCTGGAGCGTCTGCATTGATCACTCGCAGACAGACAGATACCGAATGCACAAGGGTATGCTCATGAAAAAGACAGTTCAGGTTACGCTCTGGCTGGCCGCCGCGGTGCTGTTGAGCGCCTGTGGAGACGATGACCGCCGGAACGCCGTGGTGGACGTGGGGTCGATCGGGCAGGTCGCCCGGATCGTGGCGCAAAAGCAGGACCGGGTCGCCGTCGATGACCTGGCGCGCTGGATCATCGAGGGACGCAAGGACTTTGTGCTCATCGATATTCGCTCCGCGGACGATTTTGCTGCGGGCCACATCGACCGTGCGCAGAATATTCCGCTGACCGAACTGGTGTCCGCGCAGCGCAGGCAGGCATTACCCAACGACCGCAAGCTGGTGCTCTATTCCCAGGGTTCGGAGCTTGCGGCCCAGGCAGCCGTGTTGCTGCGCCTGTCAGGTTACGACGCCAACCTGCTGCTGGGCGGCTATAATTTCTGGAGCCAGCACGTGCTGAACCCGGATATTCACCCGACCGGGCCGACGGGGAGTACCCGCGGGTTTCGGAGCAGCAGGCCATTGCCTGTTACTTCGTGGGAGGTGACGCCGTAGCGCAGGCCCCTGCACCTGCGCCCAGGGTGCCGGCCTTTGTTCCGCCGGTGTCCCAACCGGCGGTAGCGCCTCCGCCTTCTGCGGATGACGAGGGTTGCTGAGTCCGGTTGTAAATGACAACAGCCATTTCTGTTCTATGGTGGTTGTGCCGCACCGGCCCTGTTCATTGCAGGCAGCGGTGCAGCCAGAATACGTTCGATCTCCCGGCTGGAGAAGGGGCGAACGGTTGCCGTGCGGTCTGATGTTTTGCCGGGGCGGGTCCAGGCATCAGCCGCCAGCCCGTCTTCGAGCCGATCCAGATCCGGGTGGAAGCTTGTCCCCTGGCGGTCCTGCTGAAACCGTCCCTGTCCCAGACCCAGTGCGACTGAAGATCGATGGCAGGACTCGCAGCTGCGCGCAGCGGCCGTAGTGTGCGGTTCGATGGCGGTAAATCGCCGTACAAATCTCGGCGCCGGCCAGTCCGGGTGTTCCACGGTCATAATCATCCCGGGTACGACCGGGACGACCTGGTTGTCAGGCGTCACACCAAGCGGAGGCAGGTCGTTACGTACCCTGCTGCGCTGCCCGTTCCAGCGGCCTTTGGTGCGCACCCCGGCCACGTGGTCAAACTGCTGACCTGCCGGGTCATACTGGAGGTGGCAGCCGTAACACTGCGGTGCCCACCCGGCGTGACAGGCCGAGCAGTTCAGGCGGGTGTGCTGCGCCGCCAGCGGATGATCGCGTTCGCGGTAGGGCGGGATGTGTAAACGGCCCTGGCCGTCCTTGCGGTGCAGCCAGGCTTCCCTGTTGCGCAGTTCGATATTCCAGAGCGGTGTGCCGCTGGCAGTCACCGGAAAACGCGTATCGGCGTCAGCCGGGAAAGGGACACGTGGCAGTAGTGCGCGATACTGGTCCGGCCATTGTGCCAGGCGGATGGTGCGTGTGACCTGGTGGCAGTCACTACAGGTGATGTCCACGGCTTGTGTTTGCAGTGACACGGAACGGTCGGCGCCAATCCCCATCAGGCCCTTTTCGGTGTGGCAGTCGATGCAGCCCATACCCGCCGTGTGATGCAGGTCGGCGGGACGGAACTCGACCCGGCGGCCGTCGTCCAGCTGGCCGGTCTTTCCAGCCGCAGGCGGTGTGTCGACTTCCGCCAGGCCGGCATAGTTCAGCGAGATGCGACTGGAGCGCGAGTGGCAGCCAAAACAGCGGCTGTCGCTGACCTGCGCTGTCAGGGCCGGGTGTCCTGTTTCCGGGTAGTCGTTGATGTGGCAGGCCAGGCAGCCGCCGCCGCGATCGCGAGTGGCATCCAGCCGGTGCGCGGTTTTTTTCCTGCCCAGGTGACAGCCGGCACACCGTTTCCGCAGCAGGCTGTCGGCGGGTGAATGGGTGAGGGTAGCCAGCTCGTTGTGTGCGGGCCGGTCCGTTGGTTCACCGAGGACCTGTCGCGTACTGCGCACCATGCCTTTGCCGGTGTGCATGAGGCTGTGGCTGACGCTGTCCACCTGGTCTGCGTGGCAGTTGCCGCAGGCCTGCGCTGCACTGTCCATGTCGCCGGGAAAGGCAATCAGTCCCTGGTGGGCATCCTGCCTGGCACTGGCACCGGCGTTTCCACCGTGGCAGGTAGTGCAGTCCCGGGCCAGCGCGTTGTGAGCCGCTCCCAATCCCTGTTGCAACGCAGCGTGACAGGTGCTGCACGGCTGTGCCACGGTTGCCTGAAGCAACAGCAGCAGCCCGACCGGAAGGCTGCAGTAAAATGCGAATGTCTGCCTGGCGACCGTGCTACCTCGCGGTATACAGGCTCATCATGTCCGGGCGCGATACAATGCCCTGCACATGATGTTCTGCATCGGTGATCACCAGTCGTTTGATTTTGTTTTTGTCC
>DRQL01000111.1 GCA_011371465.1 Gammaproteobacteria bacterium
CTGGCACAGGCTATGCATCCATCAGGGAACCATGAACGAGAATCGCCGTACGCCTCGTCAGGACGACGTCCATCACCCCGCACGACGCCGGTTTATCAGGACACTGCTCGGTACAGGAGCCGTGCTGGCTGCGCCTGTGCTGCACGCATCGGTACACCGCGCCACGGAACGCAGCCTGTCCTTCAGGAACCTGCACACGGGTGAAACGCTGCGCTCGACCTACTGGGCGCAGGGCCACTACCTGAAAGACGAACTGCAGGGCGTGAACCGGCTGTTGCGCGACCACCGTTCGGGTGAAGTGCACGCCATGGACCCGAAGCTGCTGGACCTGCTGTACCTGTTGCAGCAGTCCGTCGCGGTCAGTGGCCCGTTCCACATTATTTCCGGTTACCGTTCACCGCAGACCAACCGGAAGCTGCGCGCAAAGAGCAGCGGAGTGGCGAAGCGCAGCCTGCACATGCAGGGCCGGGCGGTCGATATCCGCCTGCCCGGTTGCGAACTGAAACACCTGCGGGATGCCGCCCTGGCGCTCAGCGCGGGTGGCGTGGGTTACTACGCCGCTTCAGATTTTATCCACGTCGACACCGGGCGCGTGCGCCGCTGGTAGTCGCGGCCGCTTCCGTTCAGGCCGGCTCCCCGAGTATATAGCTGCCTACGGCAATCCCCTGCAGGTGCCAGTTGCCCACGCGATGCCGGATCAGGCGCAGGGTGGGGAAGCCGATATGCGCCGTCATACGCCGCACCTGCCGGTTGCGGCCCTCGCGGATGGTGAGCTCCAGCCAGCTGGTGGGAATGGTCTTGCGTTCCCGGATCGGCGGCACCCGCGGTGCAACGTCGGGTGCTTCGATCCGTTCCACCCGGGCGGGGCGGGTAAGCCCGTCTTTCAGTTGCACGCCCCTGCGCAGGCGTTCCAGGTCGCTTTCCGCCGGTATGCCTTCCACCTGCACCCAGTAACTCTTTTCCTTGCCGTACTTCGGGTTGGCGATACGCTGTTGCTGCCGGCCGTCATCGGTCAGGACCAGCAGGCCCTCGCTGTCATAGTCCAGCCGGCCGGCGGCGTAGACATTGCGGAGTTCGATAAAGTCCGCAAGGGTTTTTTTGTCGCCCTCGGTGGTGAACTGGGACAGTACCCGGTACGGTTTGTTGAACAGGACGATCACTTTTCGAACAATAATGGCGCCACATCGGAGAAGTGCTGCGCAAAATGTACCTCGATGCCTTCGCGTATGTAGTCCGGTATTTCCTCGAAGTCGCCCTTGTTGGCTTGCGGCAGGATCAGTTCCCTGATATTCAGGCGCCGCGCCGCGATGACTTTTTCGCGGATGCCGCCGACCGGCAGTACCTGCCCGGTCAGGGTCAGTTCACCGGTCATGGCCAGCTTGCGCACCAGCTTGCGTCGTCGTGCCAGTGACAGCAGCGCGCTGGCCATGGTGATGCCCGCGCTGGGTCCGTCCTTGGGGGTCGCGCCCGCGGGCACATGCAGGTGCACCAGCGAGTTTTCGAAAAAGTCCGGGGAGGCCCCCCAGCGTTCGGCGTTGGCGAGAATGTAGCTGTAGGCGATTTCCGCCGATTCGCGCATCACGTCGCCCAGCTGGCCGGTGAGTTTGAAGCCGCGTGTGAAACTGTGAATGCGGGTGGCCTCGATGCTCAGGGTGGCGCCGCCCATCGCGGTCCAGGCCAGGCCGGTGACGATGCCCACCCCGGTCATGCGTTTTTCCGGGGCAAACACGGGCTTGCCGAGATACTCCTCGACATCCCGGGCACGCACGTGGATGGGTGTCTTCTCGCCTTCGAGGATTTTGACCACGGCCTTGCGGGCAACCTTGCCCAGGTATTTTTCCAGCCGCCGTACACCGGCTTCGCGCGCGTAGTCTTCGATGATCCTGCGCAGGGCGGCCTTGTCGATGCGCAGCTGGCCTCTTGGTTTCAGACCGTTGCGTTCAATCTGTCTCGGCAACAGGTGGTGCCGGGCGATGTCCATTTTCTCGCTGGCGAGGTAGCCCGACAGCTGAATGACTTCCATGCGGTCGAGCAGCGGCCCGGGAATGGTGTCCAGCTGGTTGGCGGTACAGATGAACAGCGCCCTGGACAGGTCGAAAGGCAGGTCCAGGTAATGGTCGAGAAAATCGCTGTTCTGTTCGGGGTCCAGTACTTCCAGCAGGGCCGAGGCCGGGTCACCCTGGTAGGAGGCGCCGACCTTGTCGATTTCATCCAGCATGATCACCGGGTTGGAGGTCCGGGTATCCTTGAAAGCCTGGATGAACTTGCCCGGCATGGCGCCCACGTAGGTGCGGCGGTGCCCCTTGATTTCCGCTTCGTCGCGCATGCCGCCCAGCGAGAAACGGAAAAAGCGCCGTCCCAGCGCCCGCGCAATGGAGCGTCCCAGTGACGTCTTGCCGACCCCCGGGGGACCGACGAACAGGATGATGGAACCGGACACTTCCCCTTTCATGATGCCCACGCCGATGAATTCCAGGATGCGCTGCTTGATGTCCTGCAGACCGTCGTGGTCCTCGTCCAGGATTTTCCGCGCTGCATCGAGGTCCAGCTGGTCTTCACTGCAGACGCCCCAGGGCAGCTGCGTCAGCCAGTCCAGGTAGGTGCGCGTGGTGGCGTATTCCGGTGACCCGGTCTCCAGTACCGAGAACTTCTGCATTTCCTCGTCGATGCGTTTCTGTGCGGCTTCGGGCAGGGTGAGTGCTTCCATTCGCTCGCGGTACTTGTCGAGCTCCGCGGTGCGGTCGTCCTTGGAAATGCCCAGTTCTTTCTGGATGACTTTCATCTGCTCGCGCAGGATGTGCTCGCGCTGGTGCTGTTGCATTTCGCTTTCGACCTGCTGGCGGATGTCCGCCTGGGTCCTGGCGATTTCCAGTTCCTTGTTGATCAGTATGTGTACGCGCTGCAGGCGGGTCAGCAGGTCGGTTGCCTCCAGCACCTTCTGTTGTTCCTCGCGGTTGGAGGTGGTCAGGCTGGCGGCGAAATCGGCCAGGTGCGACGGGTCATTGGGATGGAAGTTATCCAGGAACAGCTTGAATTCCTCGCCGTACAGCGGGTTCAGCGGCACCAGTTCCTTGATGGTGTTGATCACGGCAACGGCATAGGCCTTGATTTCCGGCATTTCCTCGTAGCGTTCTTCGGGGAAATACTCCACGCGCGCGGTAAAGGGGGCTTTTTTGTTCAGCCAGTCCTTGATGCGGAAGCGCTGTAACCCTTCCAGCAATACCTGCATGCGGCCATCCTGCTGGCCGATACGGTGAATGCGGCAGGCGGTGCCCATGTGGTGAAAATCCTCGATCCCGGCCTGGTGTGATTTCTCGGTGCGTACCAGCAGCAGACCGATCACATTGTTGGCGTTTTCCTGGGCGGCGCGGATGGTTTCACCCCATTGCTGGGCGTCCATCAGCAGCGGTATGGCCTGACCGGGGAAAAACGGTCGCTCGGTCTGCGGCAGGATGGGAATGGTGCCGGGCAGTATTTCGCTGGCGCGTACCAGCCCGCTGCCCTGCGAAGCGGCGTCCGTGTCGGTGTCTTCCGGGTGATCGATATCCATAGTCAGCTTTTTATAGTTACCTGGGTAAAGTAAGGTGGAGCACGGTGGTCCAGAATTCAAGGGGTATAGTAACGCCTGCGCAGCCCGTAAAGTTTTCCACAGATACTGTGGATAACTATGTGGATGAAACGCTCTGAAGGTGACCCGGACCCTGAAAATACAGCACTTGCGTTAAATCGATCATTTTTGCCGCAATACGTATAATGCTAATATAAACATATGGATATGAAATATTTCCAGACTTCGATTTAGCTGATAAAGGCTTTGTACAGTGTTTTTCTTATCCCCGGCCATCCCCTGTGAATAACGGCAGGCCGATGGTCAGGGAGCGGAAGCGAAAGTCAATACCCTGCAAGCGGGTAACTGAAAATTTATTTGCCGGTTTTTGCATCAGTTTGCCCGGTTTTCCGGCCGCTATTGCCAGCAACAATCCAAAGGGACCCGTGTTCATGAAAGCCACCGCAGAGCTGCAGTTTGTACCCATCGGTCAGGGCGTTTCCGTCCGGCGGGAAATCACCCGCGTCATCGAACTGCTCAGGCAACAGGATTTCATCCTGGAGGTACATGCCTCGGGTACCAATATCGAGGGAGAGATGGATGCCATTCTCGCGGTGGTCGGGCGGATACACCAGACGCTGCACAAAGACGGTACCGTGCGCCTGGTCAGCTACCTGAAACTGGAAACCCGCACGGACAGGGAACCGACGCTGGCGGGAAAGCGACTGTAGCGTTCTTCCGGTTGGAGGTTTTTCGGTATGTACGCAAGCCATTGAAATAAAAGGCTGCACAAAGCTCACCCGTGCTGCGCAAACAGTTCGGTTTTCAGCCGGCCAGCCGATACAGGAGGGAGACAAGCGCAACAAAGGCAACGGTTACACAATGTTTCTGGCACTCCGCAACAAGCTGACCCTGTTCGACAGTTTTTTCAAACCTTTCAGTCGCCGCGGCGCGTTGATGCTTTTCAGCCGGCAGGCCCGGATATACCGCTTGCTGACGCTGCTGGCGGGCCTGGGCGGGTATGGTTTCCTGCTGCTGTTTCCGGCGTTGCTGGTCGCTATGCCGGTGGCGCTCTTTTACACGGTCCAGCCGGTCATGTCGGAGTGGCAGTGGTTCCTGGTGACGGTCGAAGTGCTGTCGCTGACGATTGGCATTGTGATGACCTATGCCATCACCGCGATGCGTTTCCCGTTACCCTCCGGCCTGGAGCTGACACCGGCCTGCGCGCCCAGGTTGTTCGAGCTCTTGCAGGAACTCATCGAGCTCTACGGTGTGGAAGGGATCGACCGGGTGGTCCTGCGCGACCGCTTCGTGGTCCGCGTCATCCGCACGCCACGTAACGGCTTCGCCTTTTCCACCACGCGTACCCTGGTGATCGGTCTGCCGGTGTTGCTGACCATATCGCCACTGGATGTGCACGTTTTGCTGGCGCGGCGCGTGGGGCAGCTGGCCGGGAAGGGACAGCGACTGGACAGCTGGCTCTACTCACTGCGCGATATGTGGGACCAGTATATTTCCGGCTGTGCGCTGCATTCGCCCCTGTTTGCCAGGCCGGTATGTTCTTTTTTCGCCTCCTACGCGCCTTTCTACCGCTCCTTCTCGGTCGGCGTCGCCCGCAGCAGCGAACTGTACGCGGACCGCTGTGCCTTGCAGGCCGTCAACGACCGCGATGTGGTGCGGGGCATCACCGGCCAGGTGCTTACCGAGGCCTACCTGTGCCGCAGCTACTGGCCGGCCGTGCTGGAAGCGGGGGTGTCCGGCAGTCGCGGACTGTCACCGCACGCGGACATGGCGAAGGTGTTCGAGCACGGTTTGCCGGATGAAGTGGTGCAAGGCACGCTGCAGCAGGTGAGTCGGAAAAAGGCGGACCGCCGGAGCGCTATTCCTCCCCTGGCCGAGCGGCTGGAGAATATCGGTCACCGCAAGCCGCTGTTGCCCAGGCCGATGTCGGTCACCGCTGCCCGCTTCTACCTGGGCGGGGCCTTTGACCGTTGTATCGAAGTCATCGACAAGCGCGCGGCACAGAAGGTCAGAAGCAAGGTCATCAAGGTATTCGGCAGCTGAAAACCGGCCTGATGCCGGTATGCGCCGGAATGGCGCAGAACGAATCATCCGCGTAGTCCCGCCGGGATCGCGATTCCCTCCCTTCGCTCCGGGCGAGTGCGCCAGGGTACGTCGAATTCGGACGGATAGTCGGATATGATGTCCCGACGCGTATTTCACTGTTACTGATTGAACTCTGTCAGGAACGGACAGGTCACAGGTCGGTGTGGCGTACGCGCTTCCGGAACAGGGACTCCATACACGTGATCAAAAGATTCCTCCTGGCAGCGCTGCTGCTGACCGTGATGTTCGGCGCAATCTTCGGCTGGAAGTTCTACAGCGGACAGAAAATGGCCGCTATGCTGTCACAGCCGCAACCCCCGGCTACCGTGGCTTCCACGCAGGTGAAGGTGCAGTCCTGGCAGCCCTACCTGCGGGCGGTCGGCAGTGTCGAAGCCATACGCGGCGTGTTCGTGACCACCGAGGTGCCGGGGCAGGTGAGCAAAATCCTGTTCGAGTCCGGTCGCGAGGTGCAGGCCGGTGAGGTGATCCTGCAGCTGGATGACAGCGTGGACCAGGCAGACCTGGACGGCCTGATTGCACAGCAGAAGCTCGCGCAGCTGCAGTTTGAACGTAACAAAAAGCTGCTGAAAGACCGTTCGGTATCGCGTTCCGACTACGACACATCGCGTGCGCAGCTGGATAGCGCGCGGGCTACCGTGGCGGCCAAGCGCGCCACCATCCGCAAGAAAAAAATCCGCGCGCCGTTCAGCGGACAGCTCGGTATCGTGCAGGTCAATCCCGGCGAGTACCTGTCGCCCGGCGCGCGCATCGTCCCCCTGCAGGCGCTGGACGCGGTGTACGTGGATTACGCGCTGCCCGAACGCCATTTCAGCGAGGTCCATGTCGGCCAGCCGGTGCAGGTCGAAGTGCAGGCCTGGCCCGGCCAGGTGTTCGTGGGCGCGATCGCGGCGATCAACCCCGGTATCGATCCCGGTACTCGCAGTGTACGCCTGCGCGCGAAGCTGGATAATCCCGAACACCGCCTGCGACCCGGTATGTTTGCCGAGGTGCGTACCGGGCTGCCGAAGCGCGACGGTGTGCTGACCCTGCCGCGTACGGCGATTACCTATAATCCCTACGGTGAATCGGTTTTCATCATCCGGGAACAGGACGGTGCGCAGGTGGTGCAACGGCGGCGGGTGAAAACCGGTGCCGTGCGCAGCGGCCGCGTCGAAATCGTGGAGGGCCTGCAGGCGGGGGATACGGTGGTTGCCGCGGGACAGGTGAAACTGCGCAACGGGCAGAAAGTCGTCATCGACAACCGCGTGCAGCTCGACGCCGGAACCATCGGTAAATGAAGTTTACCGACCTGTTCGTGCACCGCCCGGTACTGGCGAGTGTCATCAGCCTGCTGATCCTGCTGGTCGGCCTGCGCGCGCTGGGTTCGCTGGAGGTTCGCCAGTACCCCGAGACCCGCAATACCGTGGTGACCGTCACGACGGTCTACCCGGGCGCCAGCAGCGAACTGGTCAAGGGATTCATCACAACACCGTTGCAACAGGCGATTGCCGAGGCCAACGGCATCGACTACCTGTTTTCGCGCTCCGTGCAGGGCCGCTCCACCATCGAAGCGCACATGGAACTCAATTATGACCCCAATGCCGCGGTCGCCGAGATCCAGGCCAAGGTAGCCAGTCAGCGCAACCTGTTGCCGGAGCAGTCCGACGACCCGGTGATCGATTCGACCACCGGTGACCGCACGGCGCTCATGTATCTCGCGTTCTACAGCGACAGCATGCGGCCTTCACAGATCACCGATTACCTGCTGCGCGTGGTGCAGCCGCAGTTGCAGGCGGTACCTGGTGTCGCGCGTGCCGAACTGATCGGCAACAAGATCTTCGCCATGCGTATCTGGCTGGACCCCCGGCGGATGGCGGCGCTGGGGGTGACAGCCAGTGATGTCCGGGAAGTGCTGCGCGCCAACAACTACCTTGCCGGAGTGGGGCAGACCAGGGGCGCCTTTACCGCGATCAACCTGACGGCGACGACCGATCTCGCCAGCGAGGAGGATTTTCGCCGGCTGGTGGTGCGTTCGGCCAACGGGACGCTGGTGCGTCTGTCGGACGTGGCCAGCGCCGAGCTGGGTGCCGAGGATTATGACTCCACCAACTGGTACAAGGGCAAGCCGGCGATCTTTGTCGGTATGGAGCAGGCGCCGGGTGCGAACCCGTTGACGGTGGCGCAGAAGATTCGCGATCTCATGCCGGAAATCCGCAAACAGCTGCCCGAAGGGCTGCAGGCGCACATTCCCTATGACGCCAGCGTGTTCATCGAGGATTCCATCGACGAAGTGTTCCTGACCCTGGTCGAGGCAGTGGTGATCGTGCTGCTGGTGGTCTACCTGTCGCTGGGTTCCATGCGTGCCGCGGTGGTGCCGGCTGTGGCGGTGCCCCTGTCGCTGGTGGGCGCCGCGTTCCTGATGCTGTTGATGGGCTTTTCCATCAATCTGCTGACCCTGCTGGCCATGGTGCTGGCCATCGGCCTGGTAGTCGACGACGCCATCATCGTGGTCGAGAACGTGCACCGGCACGTGGAGCAGGGTCGGTCACGTTTCGACGCGGCGTTGACCGGTGCCCGTGAACTGGCCCTGCCCATTATTGCCATGACGACTACGCTGGTGGCGGTGTATGCGCCGATCGGATTCATGGGTGGGCTGGTGGGCACCTTGTTCACGGAGTTTGCCTTTGCGCTGGCCGGCGCCGTGGTGGTGTCCGGGATCGTGGCGCTCACGCTGTCGCCCATGCTGTCTTCCCGCGTGCTCAAGCCGCACGGGCAACAGGGCCGTTTCGAGGAATGGGTCGAGCACTGGTTTACCCGCCTGGCGGACCGTTACCGCGCACTGTTGCACGGCATGCTGGACAGCCTGCCGGTCACCCTGGTGTTCGCGGCGGTGATCCTGGTGTCGATCTTCTTCATGTTCGTGACCAGCAAGAGTGAACTGGCGCCGGTGGAGGACCAGAGTATCCTGTTCTTCCAGGCCACCGGCCCGCAGACCGCGACCATCGAATACAACGAGGCCTATACGCGACAGATTGTGGAGGCCTTCGAGAGCATCCCGGAATATCACGAAAGTTTTTTCCTGCTGGGTCGTGGTGAACCGACCACTACCTTTGGCGGGTTCAAGATGCAGCCCCCTTCCTACCGGGGACGCTCACAGATGCAGGTGCAGCCGGAACTGCAGGGCAAGCTGAAGAAAATCGCCGGTTTCCGGATCGCGGTGTTCCCGCGTCCCAGCCTGCCGGGCTCGGGCGGCGGCCTGCCGGTCCAGTTCGTGATTACCAGTGAAGGCGGTTACCGCGAGCTGGACCGGGTCGCAGACCAGTTGATCGGCCGCGGCATGGCCAGTGGCCGCTTCATGTTCCTGATGAAAGAGATACAGTACAGTCGCCCGCGTACTACCCTGGTGATCGACCGCGACCGGGCCGGTGACCTGGGCATCAGCATGCGCGACATCGGCCGCAACCTGGCGACCCTGCTGGGTGGTAACGATGTCAATCGCTTCAGCCTGGAAGGGCGCAGTTACAAGGTCATCCCGCAGGTACTGCGCGACTACCGGCTGCAGCCGGATCTGCTGAAGGATTACTATATCCGCCCCGGTTCCGGAGAACTGGTCAACCTGTCGGCGGGTCTGTCCGCGACCGACCTGGTGCGCGACAACGGCGCCGCGGAACTGGTGCCGCTGGACTCCTTTATCCACCTGCAGGACAGCGTCGAGCCCAGCCAGCGCACCCAGTTCCAGCAGCTCAACTCGCTTACTGTTATGGGCGTTCTGGCGCCGCGTGTGCCGCTGGGGGATGCGCTGGGTTTCCTGGCGGCCACCGCGCGGGAAATTTTTCCACGCGGTTTCGGCTGGGACTATGCCGGCGGTTCACGCCAGTATGCGCAGCAGGGCAGTGCCTTGCTGATTACCTTTTTCCTGTCCATCCTGGTCATCTACCTGGTGCTGGCCGCCCAGTTTGAAAGCTGGCGCGACCCGGTCATCATCCTGGTATCGGTGCCCATGTCCATTGCCGGCGCGCTGGCTTTTATCACTATGGATTTCGCCACGATCAATATTTATACCCAGGTTGGCCTGATCACGCTCATCGGGCTGATTGCCAAGAACGGCATCCTGATCGTGGAGTTTGCCAACCAGTTACAGATCCGCGAAGGACTGGACCGGCGCGCCGCCGTCGAAAAAGCCGCTGCGATCCGCTTGCGGCCAATCCTGATGACCACGGTGTCGATGGTGGTGGCGATGGTGCCGCTGCTGATGGCGAGCGGCCCGGGCGCGGTCAGTCGTTTTCATATCGGTCTGACCATTGCCAGTGGCCTGGGTGTCGGTACGTTGTTTACCCTGTTCGTGGTGCCGGCGGTGTATGTGGTGCTGGCCAGGAAGCACAGCGAGGTCGAAGGTGATCTGCGTGGCGTGGAAGCTTGACAGGCATGCCGGTGACGGCGTCGTCCTGTTACAATCACAAATTGACCAGGGGTTCTTCAGGAAACCGGTGGCTGGGGTAATGGAACAATGAACGGGGGATCCCGTATGCTGAACAGGCTGGCCCGCATTGGCGGCAGTGCCGGGTACTGGCTGGCTGTGCTGGCAGCGGGGGTGTCACTGGATGCGGTGGCGCTCTACTACCAGTATGCACTCGATTACTATCCCTGTGTGCTCTGTATTCATGTGCGCATCTGGGTGCTTGGCTTTGTGCTGGTCGCTGCAGCGGCCCTGCTGGTGCGTGGTTCCCGCCCGTTGCGGGTACTGGCACACCTGCTGACCGTTGGCCTGAGCATCGGCCTGCTGGAGCGCGCCTGGATGCTGCTCGGTATCGAGCGCGGTACCGTGGAGGGCAGTTGCAGCTTTGATTCGGGACTGCCGGCCTGGTTTGCGCTGGACCAGTGGTTCCCGGCCGTATTCAAGGTCTGGGAAGCCTGTGGTTACACGCCGGAGCTGTTGTTCGGGGTTACCATGGCGGAAGCGCTGGTGGCGCTGGGTGTGGTGGCGCTACTGGTCAGCGTAACCATGACCGTGGCTTCACTGGCCGGAAAAAACAGGTAACAGAACCGGTGGGCCTGTGTGGTGAGAGCGGAGGCGGTGGTTTTTTGTAACCGGGAGCAAGGGGCAACCCGGGTCGAGATCAGGAGGGCTTTCTTTGGTGCTATATCGTCAGCAGTACGGGACTGCCTGCATGGAAAGCGCTCGTATGAATACGTTTGATCCGCTACAGTCTGCCTGTGGCAGTATTCGCCATGCGAGGTGTGTGTAATCCATATGAAATATGAGGTAGTGGATGCCCTTGTAAACCCCGAAGGGGGGCTGGAAATACTCTCCCGGGTCGAGGTCGGCCGGCTGCTCGACACCAGTCACGGTGGCCTGTATGACCTGCTGCGCAGCTGTTCGCTGGCGGTGCTCAACAGCGGCAGCGCGCTGGATGACGGCAAGGAACTGCTGGAACGTTACCGGTCTTTCAGTATCCGGGTGATCCAGACCGAGCGTGGCATCAAGCTGGAGCTGAAGGGCGCGCCCGCCCACGCCTTCGTCGACGGCACCATGATCAAGGGGATCAGTGAACACCTGTTTGCCGTGCTGCGTGACGTTGTCTACGTCAGCGACGAGATCGACGACAACCCGAAGTTTGACATGAGCAGTTCGGACGGTGTTACCAACGCCGTGTTCCACATCCTGCGTAATGCCCGCATCCTGCGCCCGATGAGTGACTTGAACCTGGTGGTGTGCTGGGGCGGACACTCGATCGGACGGGAAGAGTACGACTACACCAAGGAGGTAGGGTACCAGCTGGGCCTGCGTGGCCTGGATATCTGCACCGGCTGCGGACCGGGCGCCATGAAGGGACCCATGAAAGGCGCAACCATCGGCCACGCCAAGCAGCGTATCAACGACGGGCAGTACCTGGGGATCACCGAACCCGGCATTATTGCAGCCGAGTCGCCCAACCCGATCGTGAACGACCTGGTCATCATGCCGGATATCGAAAAACGCCTGGAGGCCTTTGTGCGTACCGGGCACGGCATCGTGGTGTTTCCCGGCGGCGCCGGTACGGCGGAAGAAATCCTGTACCTGCTGGGCATATTGCTGCATCCCGACAATGCATCCATTCCTTTCCCGCTGATTTTCACCGGGCCGGAAACGGCTGCCGAGTATTTTGAACAGATCAACCACTTTATCGCAGATACGCTGGGCTTCGAGGCACAACAGCGATACCGCATCATTATCAATGACCCGCAACGAGTCGCCCGGGAAATGCACGCGGGCATCCAGCAGGTGCGGGATTTCCGCAAGGAGCACGGCGACGCCTACTATTTCAACTGGATGCTGAAAATAGACGCTGAGTTCCAGCAGCCCTTTGTGCCCACCCACGAGAACATGCGCAACCTGGAACTGGGCAGGGACCAGGAGCGCCATACGCTGGCCGCGAACCTGCGCCGGGTTTTCTCCGGCGTGGTGGCCGGGAACGTCAAGGATGAAGGTATCCGCGCAATCGAGGAGCACGGCCACTTCGAGATCCGGGGGGATGCGGAGATCATGGAACCGATGGATGCGCTGTTGAGTTCGTTTGTTGCCCAGCACCGCATGAAGCTGCCCGGCAAGGAGTATGTGCCCTGTTACCGGGTCATCAAATAAGCGATGCCGCGAGCGTGATCGCGGGTTTCCGGTGCTGGATAGAGCAGGTGGTCATCGGCCTCAATCTGTGTCCCTTTGCCCGCCGGCCCTATGAAGCCGGCAAGGTGCGCCTGGTGGTCAGCGCTGCCGATGAACCGGGGCAGCTGCTGGTCGACCTGGAGCAGGAGCTTGCGCAGCTGCGTGCGGTTGACCACCATGAGATCGAAACCACGTTGCTGATCCATCCGCATGTGCTCGCGGATTTCCTCGACTACAACGACTTCCTTGCCGTGGTCGACGGACTCCTGGAACAGGGCGGTTATACGGGTGAATTCCAGGTGGCGAGTTTTCACCCGGACTACTGCTTCGCTGGTACGGACAGTGCTGACGCGGAAAACTACACCAACCGTTCTCCATGGCCGGCGCTGCACCTGCTGCGCGAAGCCAGTATCGAACAGGCGCTGGCGGGGTATCCCGACCCGGAGGAGATACCGCAGCGCAATATTCGCACCATGAACAGACTGGGGGCGCAGGCGATGCAGGCCAGGCTGGCGGATTGCCTGCGAAGAACGGCATGAACACAGCGGCACCACGGTTCCCGGTGCTCTATACGTTCCGCCGCTGCCCCTACGCCATGCGTGCCAGGCTGGCAGTCTGGTACAGGGGCACCCCGGTGGAGCTCCGCGAAGTCGACCTGAAAAACATTCCCGCCAGCCTTGCGCAGGCCAGTGACAAGGCCACGGTACCGGTGCTGGTGTTGCCCGATGGGCAGGTGCTGGACGAAAGCTGGGATATCGTGCTGTGGGCGCTGCGCCAGAACGATCCGGAAGGCTGGCTGGGCGAGGACGAGTGTCACCTGGGTCCTGCGGATCAGTTGATCGAGATGAACGACTACTCCTTCAAGGAGGACCTGGATCACTACAAGTATGCCGATCGCTACCCGGAGCACTCCGCCGGGGAATACCGTGCCCGCTGCGAGGAATTTTTACAGGAACTGGAAGACCTGCTGGCGGAACAGCCGTACCTGCTGGGAGAACGGCTTTCGCTGGCGGACATCGGCATCTTCCCGTTCATCCGGCAGTTTGCGTACGTGGACCGGGACTGGTTCGACCGGAGTCCGTACCCACGGCTGCGCAGCTGGCTGGACGGCCTGATTCAGTCCGCGCTGTTCGAGGCGGTCATGGTCAGGTACCCGGTGTGGAAACCGGGGGACGATCCGGTGCTCCGGCGGGGATAACCTGTTCCTCCAGGTGCCGGATGATGTCGGCGGATTCATACAGCCAGGTGGTGTTGCCCTGCGCATCGGTAATCTTCAGGCACGGTACCTTGATTTTCCCGCCACCCTCCAGCAGCTGCTGGCGACTGACCGTATCCCTGAGCGCATCGCGGGTTTCGATGTTGAGCGAGTGACGCTTGATCGCGCGGCGCACGCGGATACAGAACGGGCAGCTGCGGAACTGGTACAGGGTCAGCCGGCGGGTCTCCGCGTCGATCCGTTGCTGTTCCTGCGCGGGCCGCTGTACACCTTTCGGACTGGTCAGCCAGTCCCACAGCAGTAACAGGGGGCCGACCACGAGGTGAACCAGTTTGAAAAAGTATTTGAAGAAGAATTTCATGCTATTGAGATTCAACGAACGACAGGAGTCTGCAGTTTAGCATTATTCAGGACCGGGGTTTAGTAACTGGACTGCTGGCGGGGTTATTCGCTCAGCAGCAGTTCCCGTATTTCCTCCTGCGCGGCCAGGCCGTCCCGGTAGCCGAGTTCCATCAGTTCCCGGCAGAAACCGGGTTCAAACAGCAGGTAACTGACCAGTGGCCGGCCTTCCTGTGTCAGTGCGCCCAGTCCCTTGAGCAACAGCCGCACCGAGCGCGGGAAATCGACGGCGTGGCGCTGGGCAATCTCGCGCACGTCCCGGCTGGGCGAGATGGCGAGAAATTCGATCGGGCGCAGGGTGGTGTCCTGCAGTTCGACGCGTTTGTCCGGGACCTCGGTGAGCATGTGGTTGATGCGGTTCATGCGTTCGATGTCGGCATCCAGGCTGTCCATGAACAGGGTGTCCAGCATATAGCCGGTAATCTGCCCGATACTCGGGTAGGGGACACTGGACCCGGCCAGCGGTGCGGTGTCCGGCGTCTGGTTGCGCACGCCGATGATCAGCAGGCGGTTGGCGCCCAGGTGCAGGGCCGGGCTCAGGGGGGCGCTTTCACGCATGGAGCCGTCACCGTGGTATTCATTGTTCAGCCACACCGCGGGGAAAATCAGCGGGATAGCCGAGGACGCCATCAGGTGGTCGATGCCGATCTCTTCCTCGATGCCGAAACGGCGTGTGCGCTGCCACGGCAGCAGACCATCGACGCCCTGGAAGTAGCTGATGGAATGGCCGCTGCTGTAGCTGGAGGCTGTGACGGCCAGCGCCCGCAGCGCGCCGGTATCGATGGCATGCTGGATACGCGCCAGCCGGATATGGCTTTCGATAAAGCTGCGTTGCGGGCTGTTGTCGAGCAGTGCGCGCGGCGAGGATGTGCCCAGGCTGGCGGTTACAAACGCGGCGGCCCAGCGTGCACCGCTTTTAATGGCAGTCCAGGCATCTGTGTAGAAGATCTTGTCGCAACTGAAATTTTCCCAGATCCCGGTCAGGCGCGTGACGCCTTCGGAAAAGCGGGTGGCGTTACTGGCCAGTATGGCGGCATTCAGCGCCCCGGAGGAGGTCCCGCAGATGACGGGGAAGGGGTTGGCGGTATCGTCCGGCAGTATCTCTGCAATGGCCTTGAGTACACCGGCCTGGTAGGCGTTACGCGCACCGCCCCCGGGAAGAATCAGCCCCGGCACGGCCGGTTCGTTTTTCTTTTTTCGTGAAAACCAGTACATGGACAGACTCTTTCTGTAGTTCAGTCCGGCAGGGCGCTGATCAACGCGTCATTCCGGCGCATACCGGAAACCGGCAGGGTGAGTGTACTGGATTCCGGCATGGGCCGGAATGACGGGTAAGCGGGTTTACCGGGGTCTGTCTAGTTGGTGCGGGTGACATTGAGTTCAATATAGTAGGTGGCCATGGTTTCGTCCTCCCGTTCAGTCTGTGTTTCGTCGCGCCGCAGCGCCGCTTCGACACGTGCTGCCTGGATGGTGTCCCGGTCCAGTACCTGCGGATACAGGCGGAAGTGCCGGTCCACCTCCAGCGCACGCGTTGCCGCAAGCTGCTCGAAGCGTTGGCGCGCCGGGCGGTCCAGGTCCTGCAGCAGCAGCTGGCAGGGCGCCAGCCAGGCGAGGAAATCCCGCACCAGTTGCTGCTGGCTTGCTGACCAGCCATCTTCCCGCAGAAAGTAGCGCGGAAAATCGCCGGCCGGCAGGGTGCGGTTTTCCAGTTCGTCCTGCAGGTGTATGCCCTGCAGACCGATACCGGAGCCATCGGGACAGCGCCTGAACCACTGGGCTGCGGGCTGTGGCCCCGCGCGTTCGTTCACCAGTTGTGTCAGGTATTGCCCTGCCTGGCAGTCCGTTCCGGTGAGACCGGTCAGCGTTTCGGCGGATGATGAGCGGAAATTCCGGTGGCAGTCCTGGCCGGCTCGCCAGTCGATAAAACAGTCCAGTTCGAGCAGGCTGTTTTCGGTGGTGCTGTTCAGCAGTCCGAGCGGCCGGCCCTGCTGGTCCAGCAGCCAGAGTTCGGTCGTGTCCCGCAGCGGGAAGGGGACGTCAGTGTGGTGCTGCAACAGGTATGCATAGACCTGTGCGCCATATTGTTCCAGGATCCTGAAATCTTCCGAAGGGTAGATAGCGCCGCGCTTCAATCCGGCCTGTTGTGACCAGCTGCCATAGCGGATTTCGCTGGTCTGCACCGGGATGTGGTCGGCGATATCGCTGACCAGCTCCGGATCCCGTACATAGATGTCCCAGTGCAGGCCATCCGTAGTAACCGCCTCGGCGCCCGCGTGGGTGATGATATTCATGACCCCGCGGAACGGGTTGAGCAGTCGTTGTGCGTGACACTCCAAGGCGGGAGGATCAGCTTGCCAGGTTCTGTTTACGCGAATTGTAACTGTCAACCATGGTCTGTACCCGGTCAGCGTCGTAGGCGCGTAATCCGCTGATCACCATGGCTTTCTCCCCCCTGCCGACTTCTTCTCCAGCGGACTTCAGGCAGAATTCCAGGCGCACGTTGCCGCGCTTGCCGTCGACCTCGAGGACGGGCCGGGTCAGCTCCAGTTCCGGGTCCCTGAAATCCAGCCGGTCCAGGTCGATGGCCATGCTTTCATAGATGACCAGCGGGCGGTCCGGGTTGATCATTACCTGCTGTTCCGCCATCAGGGGGACCAGGATATGCGGGAAGGTCTGCCCGGAGAAGCGCACGTAACGGCTGGTGAGGTCGCGAATCAGTTCGCGATCGCGCGTGGTCTCGCCGGAGCGTTCCAGGCTGAGATATTTCCGGCCGTTGCCGTCGACGATATCCAGCGTCGCGGCCGTGGTGTCCGGGAAATCCAGTGCCACCCCGTCATTGACCATGCCGGAAAAGACAAAGCGCATTTTCTGGCTCAGCCCGCACTTCGCCAGGACCAGGGAGAACAGCAGGTCGCCCGGCACACAGAAACGTTTGGCATCCGGGTCGTGGATGGGGTTGAAGTCACCGGCGATGTGCTTGGCAAAATCGCTGGCCTGCTGGCGCGAGAAGATGACCTTCGAATGGTCTTCCGAGTAATAGTCTTCCAGTAACATGGGTTTCTGTTTCATCCTAAAAAGGTGACGTACATTCAAATGTCATGAATTCCCGGGTGTGCGGGTGCGTAAAGGACAGTGCTTCCGCGTGCAGCATCAGCCGCTCGCTGTCGTCCTCTCCATCCGCGTACAGCCGGTCACCCAGGATGCCGTGTCCCAGGGCCCGCAGGTGAACACGCAACTGGTGCGTGCGGCCGGTGAGCGGCCGGAGTTCAACCCGGGTCGAGTGCCGCTCCCGGTCACGTTCGATGACCCTGAAACAGGTGGTGGATGGTTTGCCGTTTTCGCGGTCGACCTTCTGCCGGGGGCGGTTGGGCCAGTCGGCGGACAGGGGCAGGTTGATTTCACCCTCTGCCGCCTGCATGCAGCCGGAGACCACCGCGATGTAACGTTTCTGCACCCTGCGTTCCTGGAACAGCAGGCTGAGTTTGCGGTGTGTCGCCCTGTCCAGCGCCATCACCATGAGTCCCGATGTCTCCATGTCCAGGCGGTGCACCGTGACGGCATCGGGACAGGCAGCCTGTACTCTCGTGGCCATGCAGTCCCGCCTGGAGGCACCACGGCCCGGCACCGACAGCAGTCCGGCGGGTTTGTTCACTACCAGCAGGGCTTCATCCCGGTAAAGGAATTCCAGTCCGGTATCTGCCGGGGGGCTGT
Source organism: Gammaproteobacteria bacterium (assembly GCA_011371465.1). Classification (GTDB taxonomy): domain Bacteria; phylum Pseudomonadota; class Gammaproteobacteria; order DSM-19610; family DSM-19610; genus Thiogranum. The sequence continues at coordinate 17,620 of DRQL01000111.1, forward strand.
ACGGGTTCAATGTTCTTTATCCTGGTGTCGCGTCTGAACAGGCGTGTCCAGTTTATCCCGCTGCGCCGCTATTCTCCAGTGATAACGCCTGTCCCGGGCGGCGGGTTACAATCGCAGCATGTTAAGTTTCAGTGATCTCTCGCTACGGCGTGGCACACGGCTGCTGTTCGAACATGCCAGCCTGCAGATACATCCCGGGCAGAAAGTCGGGATTACGGGCGCCAACGGTTGCGGCAAATCGAGCCTGTTCGCATTGCTGCTCGACGAGCTGCACGCGGACTCGGGAGACCTGCACCGCCCGGCGGGCTGGGTGATTGCCCACGTTGCACAGGAAACTGCCGCGGACGACCAGGCCGCGATTGACTATGTGCTGGACGGCGATGCCGAGCTGCGCGCGGTCGAGGCCGGGCTGGCACAGGCCGAGCAGGATGACCAGGGTGCACGCCTGGCGGTGCTGCACGAGCAGCTGGAACGCATCGGTGCCTACACGGCGCGCAGTCGCGCGGCGCAGCTGCTGCACGGACTGGGCTTCAGCAGTGCCGACGAAACCCGGCCGGTACGTGAATTTTCCGGCGGCTGGCGCATGCGTCTCAGCCTGGGTCGGGCGCTGATGTGTCGTTCCGACCTGTTGCTGCTGGACGAACCCACCAATCACCTGGACCTGGATGCGGTCATCTGGCTGGAAGGCTGGATGCGCAGCTACCGTGGCACCCTGCTGCTGATATCGCACGACCGGGACTTCCTGGATAACGTGTGCGACCACATCCTGCACATGGAGCAGCAACGCATCACCCTGTACAGCGGCAACTATTCCGCCTTCGAGCGGGTGCGTGCCGAGCGCCTCGCCGCCCGGCAGTCTGAATACCGCAAACAGCAGCGGGAGATCGCCCATATCCATGCCTATGTCGAGCGCTTTCGCGCCAAGGCGACCAAGGCGCGCCAGGCACAGAGTCGCCTGAAGGCGTTGCAGCGCATGGAGCAGATTGCCCCGGCGCATGTGGATTCACCGTTTCATTTCAGCTTTCGGGAGGCGGATAAAATGCCGGCTCCGTTGCTGAAGCTGAACGAGGTTGCGGCGGGCTACGCTGGCGACTGTATCTTCCAGC
>DRQL01000112.1 GCA_011371465.1 Gammaproteobacteria bacterium
CCGCAATAGGTCTGTTGCAGCTGCTGCAGGATTGCAGCAAGGGTCAGGGTAGCGGGCGCCGTCAGGGAGCCGGTATGGAAATGAGTATCCAGGTCCGCCTCGCTGAGCTGGTGGTAGGCAAGCGAAAGTTCCTGCACGCCGCTTGCCGCTTCATCGGCAAGCGGGTTGGTCTGCGCCTGCAGGTGCCCGAGAAACCGGTAGGCATTGATCAGCTGCAGAACACGCGACTGCTTCTCACTGTTGCCGTCGTCAGGCCGGCTGTTCAACGCCTCAACCGGCTGCCGATGCGCAGACGGTCCGGGAGCGGCGACCGGCCTGCCGGCGGCGGTGCCATCGCGCTCCAGCGCGGCGAAGTAGTCACGCCACTGCGCGGACAGACCGGCAGGATTATCCAGGTAGGCCAGGTAGAGCTGTTCCAGGTAAGCCGAATTTTCCGCGCACAGCGGTGACTCACCAGGCGGAAGCCGCCTGGACAGGGTAGTACCCGGTCGCCGGTTTTTGCTCATAGGACGTTTTCACTCCGTATTCCTGTGAAATACCTATAGAGACTGTTACGGCGAAAACCGCACAGACTGAACCATCCTGGTGTACCTGTTCCGGTATTTCACCGGCCAAATCAGTGACTTCGGCAGTCTGCCGGACCGGGTTTTACTCCGCTAACCGGAAACGGTTGTGCTGTCCTCAGCCCCCTCTTTCAGCCAGGTCATGAACAACGTATACCCCAGCACCATAACCACCGCGCCAACGAACAGGCCGATAATCCCGGAGAGCATCATGCCACCGATGGCACCGATAAAAATAATCGCCATCGGCGCATCCACACCCTTGGCCAGCAGGATCGGTTTCAACACGTTATTGAGCAGACCCACGGCAATGTTCCAGACCAGGAAGGCAACGGCTACGCCGGTACTGGACACCGAGAATACATAAATCGACAGCGGGATCAGGACAATCAGGATATCGATCTGGACAATCGCGAGTATCAGGCAGACAAAAGCCAGCACACCGGCCGCCGGTATATCCATGACCATAAAGCCCAGGCCGGCCAGGGTCGACTGGATCACCGCGATACCCAGGATGCCCGTCACCACGCTTTTCACGGTCGCCAGCGACAGCTCGGTCAGTTCGGGGCCGCGGTCCCCGGCAAGCCGGTTGAAAATCGAGACCACGGCCTGTTTGGCCCCCTGTGCCGACACCAGGAAAACCCCGGCTACGATGATCGAAAAGACAAACACAAGAATACCCAGCCCGGCCCCGGCCGCTGTAGAGAGCAGCCACCTGGACAGGCTTTTCAGCTGGGTATCGAAGCGACCCAGTACCGCCCTGGGGTCCTGGGATGCCTGTGTCCACAGTTTATCAAGTTTAGGACCGATCAGCGGCCACTCTTCCACCCCTTCCACCGGCGGCGGGATTTTAAGCTCATCATTCTTGATCTGGTGTGACAGTGTCTGGGCGTTGTCGATCAGGGCGCCGGACAGGATCATGGTCGGCGTAAGCAGCACCACCAGCATGGCGAGGGTCAGGATGGTGGAAGTCCATCCCGGGCTCATGCCGGTTTTGTTTTTCAACCATTCAAACACCGGGTAGATGCCAATGGCGATAATCCCCGCCCACACGATCGGGCCGATAAAGGGTGCTGCAATCTGGAAACACCAGAGCGCCAGCAGGGCAATCAGGCCGATCTGGATTGCGGCCTCTATCAGGGTGGTACGGTCTGATGCCATGAGCTCGTCCTCGTTCAGTTATTTATCGTGATTCCCGCCTGCTGCGCAGCGATGCGGCCATCAACAGGTCCACCCCGCCGCTGCAAGGCAGCGACGCTACCACACCCTCGGCTCTGTTGGCCACTTAGGACCTGTTAACAGGCCCTAATCCCGGCTTATCCCTCCTGCGGTCGATTGAAGCCGAACAGATAGGCTACACTAGCGCACACCATGACGCGCCGGCGGATACGACAGACAAAATGGATACTCCTGCTGGTTTGCGCCGTGCTCGCAGGCGGCTGTGCCATGGTCGGCCCGGATTTCGAGCAACCCGACGCCACGGTGAACGAAACCTGGAACCCGGATGACACACAGGGCATTTCCCGGCGATCGGCCGACGACGCCCGCTGGTGGCAGGTATTCAACGACCCGGTCCTCGACACCCTGGTCCGGACCGCCCGGGAACAGAACCTCAACCTGCAGATTGCCGGCCTCCGGGTACTGGAAGCCCGCGCCCAGCTGGGTATCGTCACCGGCAGCCTGTACCCGCAAAGCCAGACCCTGTCCGGCAATTACAGTTACAACCGCGGTGAGAAAACGCCGTTCACCAGCCGCCACTTCAATCAGGCCGGGGTGGGCTTCGACACCGGCTGGGAACTGGACTTCTGGGGGAAATTCCGGCGCGGGATCGAATCCGCCGATGCCAACCTGGTCGCCAACATCGCCAGCTATGACGACGTACTGGTCACCCTGACGGCAGAAGTCGCCAGGAACTATGTACTGATCCGGACCCTGGAAGAACGCATCCGGCTGGCGCGGGAAAACATCGTCATTCAGCAGCGTTCCCTGGAACTGACCCGCAACCAGTTCGAGACCGGCTCGGTCACCGAACTGGATATGCAACAGGCCACCACCCAGTTGCGCAATACCCAGGCGCTGGTGCCCAACCTGCTGATCTCGCTGGAACAGGCCCAGCACGCGCTGAGTATCCTGATGGGCATGCCGCCCCAGGACCTGCAGGCCATGCTGGGCAGCGCCACCCCCATTCCCACCGCACCGGCGGAAGTCGCCGTGGGGATCCCCGCCGACCTGCTGCGCCGGCGCCCGGACATCCGCCAGGCGGAGCTGCAGGCGGCTGCACAGTCCGCACAGATCGGCATTGCCGATGCAGAACTTCTGCCGAGTTTTACCCTGTTCGGCTCCATCGGCTGGAACGTGAACGATGCGGGACAGGACAGCCTCGGCGACCTGTTCGAATCCAGCAGCCTGCGCTTCTCGACGGGACCGGCGTTCCAGTGGAAGATCCTGAATTACGGCCGCCTGAAAAACCAGGTGCGGGTCCAGGATGCCCGCTTCCAGCAGCTGCTGACCAACTACGAAAACCGCGTGCTGAATGCGGCCGGCGAAGTCAAAGACGCCATGAGCGGTTTCCTGCATTCCAAAGTGGAGACCGAATACCGCAAGCAGAGTGTAGCGGCCGCAAAACGGGCGGCCGATCTTTCCATGCTGCAGTACACGGAGGGCGTCAGCCTCTACCAGAGTGTACTGGATGCCACCCGTTCCCTGGCCTCGCAGCAGGATGCCTGGGCCCAGACCCGGGGCAATATCGCCATCAACCTGATTGCCCTGTACAAGGCGCTGGGCGGCGGCTGGGAAGTCCACGCGGACCGGGACTTTGTGCCGCAGGACGTGCGCCGGGAAATGCAACAGAGAACGGACTGGGGCGAGCTACTGGAAACCGGGAACGAACGTCCCCCGGCCCCCGGTACAGACCGGGACCTGTGGAGAAAACCGGACTGGTAGAATGGCGCATTGATGAACGCAACCGGCATACCCATGGAAATATCCATTGGCGGGATCTACTTCCCGCCGATCCTGTTTGCCATTCTGCTGGCGGTCCTGCTGGCCGGTGTCATCGCCAGGCTGCTGAACCACTTCAACCTGACGCGTTTTATCTGGCATCCGCCGCTGTTCTTCGTGGCCCTGTCCGTGATCTGCACCTGGTTTGTGGATCGCTTTGTCCTTCCCGTATAAAGGCGCATACATGAATAAAGGAAA
>DRQL01000113.1 GCA_011371465.1 Gammaproteobacteria bacterium
AGAGGTAACCGTTGACAGCGCCGCTGATATTTTCCACGCAGCGGCATTCGCTCACCAGCGGGCTGCCGGCGTCGAGGCCGTCTGCATACAGCTCGACGCGGACCTGTTCAGGCAGGAGTTCACCCAGATAGACCTGTAAGTGAAACAGGTAGCCATCACCCTTTTCTTCCACGTCTACATTGCCGAAATGAATCTGTTCCCAGTGTAGTGCCAATGTCCGGTACCAGCTGTCGAGCTGCTTTGCGAGCTGCATTTCATCCTGGTTACGCTTGGCATAATCGCGGGCTGCAGGGTGGTAGAAGTGTTGCACGTAGTCCTGCAGCATGCGGTTGCTGCTGAAACGCGGGGTCAGGTCCATCATGCTGTTGCGTATGCGCAGCAGCCATTCGCGTGGCAGGCCGTGGGCATCGCGGCTGTAGAACAACGGGACGATTTCGTTTTCCAGGCGCTGGTAGAGCTCCCCGGCCTCGATAGCGTCCCGCCCCGGGCTGGCGTCGTGTTCTCTCCCGTCGCCGAGTGACCAGCCGGTCTCGTCCGAGCAGGCTTCGGCCCACCAGCCGTCCAGTTCAGACAGGTTGAGGCCGCCATTGACCAGCACCTTCATGCCACTGGTCCCGCAGGCTTCCCAGGGCCGGCGCGGCGTATTGATCCAGACATCGACGCCCTGTACCAGTTGCTGGGCCAGCGCGATATCGTAATCCTCCAGGAAAATCACACGGTTGCGGATCCCGGGCTGGCGGATAAAGTGGATCCAGGAACGGATCATGGCCTGTCCCTCGTGGTCGTCGGGATGAGCCTTGCCGGCAATGATCAATTGCACCGGTCTGGTGCTGTCGGTCAGCAGGCGCTGCAGGCGTGCCGGGTCGTGCAACAGCAGGTTGGGGCGTTTATAGGTCGCAAAGCGCCGCGCAAAACCCAGGGTCAGCGCATTTGGATCCAGCACCTGGTCGACACTCTGTACCTGTTCAGGGCTGGCGCCGGCCTGGCCCAGCTGCAGGGCCAGTCGTTTGCGCGCATAGTGCACCAGGTCTTCGCGCTCACGGACACGCAGGTTCCACAGCCGTTCGTCATCAAGGGTCTCGATCGTCTGGCGCAGGGCGTCCGTATCACCCAGCCAGCGTTGTTTGCCGCAGGTTTCGGTCCACAGCCGGTCGGCCCAGGCGGAATCCCAGGAAGGTACATGCACACCGTTGGTGACATGGCTGACCGGGACCTGCACTTGCGGCCAGTGGGGGTAGAGCCGGTTGAACAGTCGCCGGCTTACTTTTCCGTGCAGGCGGCTGACACCGTTGCAGCGCGCACAGCCGCGCATGGCCAGGTAGGCCATATTGAAGGCCTGGCCTTCATCCCCGGGGTTTTCCCGGCCCAGTGCCAGCAGGTCCTGCAAGGAAAGCCCGGTGCGGGTCAGAAAGTCATGGAAGGCCGGAAAGTACTTGTCGATGAACTGTGGCGGGAAGGTATCGAATCCGGCCGCTACCGGGGTGTGCGTGGTAAACACGTTGCCGGCCCGGGTGGCCCACAGGGCTTCCTGAAAGGAAATACCGTGTTGTTCCATGTGCTGGCGCGCGCGCTCCAGTACCACGAATGCCGCATGTCCTTCGTTCAGGTGACAGACGGAGACCTGGTCACCGGCCGCTTCCAGCAGGCGCCAGCCACCAATACCCAGTACCAGCTCCTGCAGGAAGCGGAGTTCCATGCCGCTGTCGTACAGCTTGTTGGTAATTCCCCGGTCCCGGGGACTGTTCAGCGGATCGTTGCTGTCCAGCAGGTAGAGCGTGACGCGTCCCACGTTGGCCTGCCAGACACGCAACAGCAATTGACGACCGGGCAGTTTGAGGGTGACATGCAGCCATTCGCCGGTTGCGGTGCGCAGCGGCTGAACGGGCAGGGTGGACGGATCATTGTAGGGGTAGATCGCCAGCTGCCGGCCATCGCTGTCCAGCATCTGGCGGAAATAGCCTTCCTGGTAGAGCAGGCCGATCCCCACCAGGGGAACGCCCAGGTCGCTGGCGGTCTTGAGTACATCGCCGGCCAGGATGCCGAGGCCACCGGCATAAATTGGCAGTGCTTCACCCAGGCCGAACTCCATGCTGAAGTACGCGACCTTGCCGAGGTCGCATCCCTGTCCTGCAGTCCCGTACCAGCCGGGATCCGCCAGGTAGGCTGCCCGGTCCTCCGAGAGACGTTTGAGTTCCCGGCAGAAGTCCGGGTCATCGGCCAGCTGTTGCAGGCGCTGGTGAGAGGCATCCTGCAGCAGGACCCAGGGGTTTTTGCCGCGCTCCCAGGCAGCCTTGTCGAGCATACTCCACAACAGGTCGGCGCTGTGACTCCAGGTCCAGCGCAGGTCGAGCGCCAGCTCGGTCAGTCCCTCAAGACCTTCGGGTAGCGGACGTGGCTGAAAGGCCGGCATGGTTTTACTGCCTCATGGTCGGATTATGTAGCGGAAGCGGGCGTTGCATTGCCGATCACCCGTTTCACCTCTTCGCCGCTGATGACTTCTTTCTCTTCCAGCAGGGCGGCAAGACGATCCAGCTGATCCCGGCGGGCGTTCAGGATCTCCAGGGCGCGGTCGTGGCCTTCTTCCACCAGGGATTTTACTTCCTCGTCGATACGGCGCGCAGTTTCTTCGCTGTAATTGCGTTCTTCCTGTTCCGCAATGCCCAGGTAACGGAGTTCGTGTCGTTTGCCCCAGGTGAGGGGTCCCAGGCGTTTGCTCATGCCCAGCTGGGTGACCATGCCGTGGGCGATCTCCGAGGCCCGCTCCAGGTCGTTGGCGGCGCCGCTGGAGACGTCTCCCAGCACGATCTCCTCGGCAACCCGGCCGCCCAGCAGGATCGCGATCTGGTCTTTCAGTTCCTGTTCAGTGGAGAGGAACTTCTCGTCCACCGGCAGCTGCAGGGTGTACCCCAGGGCGGCAATGCCGCGCGGGATGATGGAGACCTTGTGCACCGGTTCGCCGGTAGGCACGGTTTCGGCCACCAGTGCGTGCCCGGATTCGTGGCAGGCGACGCGGTGTTTTTCCGCCCGGTTGATGACGCGGTGTCTTTTCTCGGGTCCGGCAATGACCCGGTCGATGGCGGCCTCGAAATCCTTCAGGGTGACCTCGTCGTGGTTTTCGCGCACGGCGCGGATGGCGGCCTCGTTACAGATGTTTTCCAGGTCGGCACCGACGAACCCCGGGGTACGCTGGGCCACGACCTTCAGGTCCACGTCCGTTGCCAGCTTCAGCTTGCGGGCGTGCAGTGCGAGGATCTCTTCCCGGGCCACCAGGTCCGGCTTGTCCACCAGGATCTGGCGGTCGAAACGACCGGCCCGCAGCAGTGCCTTGTCGAGGATCTCCGGACGGTTGGTCGCGGCCATGACCACCACACCGGTAGTGGGATCGAACCCGTCCATCTCGGTCAACAGCTGGTTCAGGGTCTGCTCGCGTTCGTCATGGCCGCCCATCACCGGCCCGGCGCCGCGCGCCCGGCCGATGGCATCCAGTTCGTCGATGAAGATGATGCAGGGGGCTTTCTCCCTGGCCTGTTCGAACATCTCCCGGACCCGGGCGGCGCCCACACCGACAAACATCTCGATGAACTCGGAACCGCTGATGTTGAAGAAGGGCACACCGGCTTCGCCGGCCACGGCGCGGGCCATCAGCGTCTTGCCGGTACCCGGCGGGCCTACCAGCAACATGCCCTTGGGCATGCGCCCGCCCAGCCGCTGGATACGGCCCGGGTCCTTGAGAAAGTCGATGACCTCCTTCAGTTCCTGCTTGGCTTCGTCACTGCCGGCCACATCGTCGAACGTGACTTTCGGCAGGGAATCGGGATGAATGTGCACCCGGTTGCCGATGTTCAGGAAACCCTTCCCCATGTTGCCCATGCGCTTCGCCATCCAGCCCCAGAGCATGAACAGCAGCCCGAAAGGCAGCACCCAGTTGAACAGGAAGTTGCCCAGCCAGTCGCTGCTCTGCCGGACCACGTATTTGACGCCCTGTTTTTCCAGCAGGGTGGCGAGTTCAAGGTTGTGCAGGGGAATGGTAATAAACTGCCTGGGTTTTCCGGTGTGCTCGTCATTGATAGTGAGTGTGCCGCGGATCAGTTTGTCGGTGACGATTGCCTCGGCCACTTCGCGGTTATTGACATGCTGCAGGAACTCGCTGTAGGGAATTTCCTCGCGTTTCGTTTCCTGGTAACCCTGCCACATCTGGAAGGAGAGGAAGATAAACAGCAGGTAGATGATCAGGGTGAAATTCGGGTTCTGCCACAACTTCTGCCGGCTGGTCCGGTTGATTTCTATCCTCGGTTTGTCGCCGTTTCCGTCCAGGGAAAAATCATTTTTATTCATGGTATGGTTCCAGGTTTGTTGTTAACGACCAGTGTAACGCCTTCAGCCTGTTGGGTATCCTGCCAGCCGGGTTGTCGCAGGCTTTGCTCCGTCTGTCCGGGCTGCTGTTCATTGTCCACCACGCACAAACCGGGCCTTGAGCGTGTTGAGGAAATCCATATGGCGCGGCGAGCGGTTCCCCATGCGTCGATAGACCGCCACCTTGACCAGGTCGGTGAGGTAGGCGGAAACCAGCGAGTAGCCCCAGATGAGGGCGATCTCCGGCCAGGTGATGGCGGTGATCAGGCCAAAACCCCGGGCAGCCAGCAGCGTTGCCGCCACCTTGGTGACAATGGCTGACCAGATCATGACAGGAGCCGGCCAGGGCCGTTTCCAGAAGTGGCTCTTGCTGCGCGCCACGAACAGGACCAGATGCCCGGCGACCGCCATTTTCAGGAACACGTAGGTCTGGATCTGGTCCACGCTCAGCTGCAGCCAGTCCATGGCGATCAGCAGCATACCGAAACTGCCGATGACGCCGGTAATACCCATGGCAGTGGCGACAGTGATGACCTGCCGCATGTCCCATCGCACCGGGTTTTTTTCCAGGTCGGTATGGTCGTAGGCGATGGTCATGATCGGGATATCGTTGAAGAACGCCAGCAGAATGATCATCACTGCGGTAATGGGGTAGAAGTTGAAAAAGATCATGGCCAGCACCACGAAAAACATGATGCGGATCGTCTCGCTGATGCGGTAGATGGCGTAGGCGTTCATGCGCTCGAAGATGCGCCGTGCTTCTTCGATGGCATGGATGATCACCGACAGGCCGGGGTTGGTGAGCACCAGGTCGGCGGCGGCGCGTGCGGCATCGGTGGCGCCACTGACGGCGATACCCACATCCGCCTGTTTCAGTGCCGGCGCATCGTTGACCCCGTCCCCGGTCATGCCGGTGATGTGGTTGTTCGCCTGCAGGATCTTGACGATGGAAAACTTGTGTTCGGGGAATACTTCGGCAAAGCCGTCCGCGTTTTCCACGCGTTCGGTAAGATCAGCAGGAATCGCACTGCCGGTATGGTCGGTCGGCAGGCTGTCCGCTTTCAGAATACGGGTGCCGAGTCCCAGCTTGCCGGCGATCTGGCGGGCGATGGCGCTATTGTCGCCGGTGACCATTTTGACCCGCACGCCATGCTCGCGGGCGCTGGCAATGGTCTCGGCGGAATCTTCCCGTGGCGGGTCGAACAGGGACAGGATGCCCAGGAAGGACCAGGGCCCGTTTTCCTGTGCCTGGCGTGCCACGGCCAGCGCCCGGTAGCCCCGGGCAGCGAAATCGTCTACGACCTGGTTCGCCCGCTCCAGCTCGTTATCGCCCAGGCCGGCCAGTTCCATGATGACCTGGGGGGCACCCTTGGTCACCCGGAACGGATTGCCATCCTGCCCGCGTATGGTGGCCTCGGTCCGTTTGTGCACGGGGTCAAAAGGAACGAAGGCGGTCTGTTCGGCCTGCTCAAGCGCTTGCCGGTCACTGAGGCCCTGTAATACCGCTTCGTCAATGGCATCCCGGTCTTCTTCGCGGGAAGCGAGGGCGGCGGCCAGTAATACCTCCTGCTCATCACCGGCGCTGAACAACTCGATGTTGCCGAGGGTGAGCCGGTTCCGGGTGAGGGTGCCGGTCTTGTCGGAGCAGAGGATGTCCATGCTGGCCATCTCTTCGATCGATTCCAGCCGGGTGACGATAGCCTTGCGTTTGGACAGTGCCATCGCGCCCAGGGCCATGGTCATGGACAGCACGGCCGGCATGGCAACGGGGATGGAGGCCACGGTGAGAATCAGCGCAAATTGCACCAGCTCCAGCCAGGGGGCGTGGCGGTGCAGTTGCACCAGTACCAGGGCAATGACCAGGGCCAGGCTGACGTAGATCAGGTAATCGCCGATGGTCAGCACCGCTTTCTGGAAGTGGGATACGGTTTTTGCCTGCTCCACCAGGCTGGCGGTCTTGCCGAAGCGGGTGTGCTTGCCGGTAGCGGTGACCCGGGCGATCGACTCGCCCTGCTTGACGATGGTGCCGGAAAAGGCCTCGTCTCCCTGTTGCCTGGCAACGGGCAGGGACTCCCCGGTCAGGGCGGACTGGTCGATACTCAGGTAGGTATCTTCCAGCAGCGAAACGTCGGCGGGAATGACGTCGCCAAGGCGCAGGCGCACGATGTCTCCGGGCACCAGCCGGGTGGCCTCGATCTCCTGCCACTGGCCGTCGCGCAGTACGCGCGCCTGCAGGGCAAGCTGCTTCCTGAGGGCCGCCACGGCATTGCCGGCGGTGTATTCCTGCCAGAACCCGACGCCTGCGTTGAAGACCAGCAGTGTGGTGATGATCCAGAAGTCGGGCCAGTGCTGGATCAGGGCGGAGAGCACCGCTGCCACCTCGATCATCCAGGGAATCGGGCCCCAGAAGTATCCCAGCAGCTTCAGCAGCGGGGAGACCGTTTTTTCCTCCAGGGCATTGGGGCCGTACTGTTGCAGCCGTTTGGCGGCTTCTGCTGAGGAGAGCCCGTTAACCGGGCTGTTTTCCGGGGCCGATTCGATCATACTTGCACTCTACGCCAGGGTGTTTACCGGGAGACTATACCGTCAGTGAGCGCATTGTGCGCTGACCCGGTCCTGAAGGGCTGCAACCTGGGTGACAGGTTTATCCATTGTCGAGGCCGGTACATCAACAGGATGTTCCCATGAGCGACCATAAAAACCGGATTGGCCTGTTGCAGGCAACTTCCATTGCAGTCGGCACCATGATCGGCGCCAGTATCTTCTCCATTTTCGGGTTGGGTGCCCGTACCGCCGGGCAGAACCTGCCGCTGGTGTTTGTGCTGTCCGGCCTGATTGCCCTGCTGGTAGCCTACTCCTACGCGGTGATGGGCTCGAAAATCATCTCCAACGCGGGGCCGATGGAATTCATCCTGCAGGGGTTTGGTGACAACCTGCTCACCGGTGCGCTGGGTTTCCTGTTCTGGATGAGCTACGTGG
>DRQL01000114.1 GCA_011371465.1 Gammaproteobacteria bacterium
CCAATGTGTCGGCTGAAATTTCATTCATACTGACGCCGCTCCTTCAAGAAAACCGATGAGGCCAGCAGGCCGGGTACATCCGTATGGACAACTGTCCGCGCGGCAACGCGCACCGGCAGCGAAACGACATTTACAGCGCGCGGGGTAGCGGAGAATAAGCAAACATCCTGTTCTTGTTTTTCCATGCTGTATTGTTTGTGCTATCAGGCACAATTAAAGCATATTCCGTATTAATGTCCACACTCCGCAGGCGATCCACTAGAATGGCGCGAGATCATTACAGGCACCTCGGCTTAACCGGTACAAGATGAAAAATATCATTCAGAGACAGTCAGTTGAATCCAGTTACCAGGCGCTGCCCGATGCGCTGCACCCGGTACTGAAGCGTGTGTATGCAGCGCGCAGCATTCACTCGGACAAAGATCTGGACAACCGTCTAGCCCGTTTGCATTCACCAACTGAACTCAAGGGTATCCACCAGGCCGTAACCCTGCTGCAGGAGGCACTGGAGAAGCAGGAACGGATCCTGGTTGTGGGTGACTTTGACGCGGACGGCGCCACCAGCAGTGCGCTGATGGTAGCGGCACTGCGGGCGATGGGAGCACAGCGCGTGGACTACCTGGTGCCGAACCGCTTTGAATTCGGCTATGGACTGACTCCCGAGATTGTTACCGTGGCGGCTGCATCCGGCCCGGACCTGCTGGTTACCGTCGACAACGGTATTTCCAGCATCGAGGGCGTGGCGGCCGCACGCAAGCTCGGCATCCGCGTACTGGTTACCGATCACCACCTACCGGGTGATGCGCTGCCGGCCGCGGACGCGATCGTGAACCCGAACCAGCCGGGGGACCACTTTCCCAGCAAGCACCTGGCCGGGGTCGGCGTGGCGTTCTACCTGTTGATGGCCTTGCGCAGCCGACTCAGGAAACAGGGCTGGTTCGAACAACAGGCGCTGCCGGAACCCAACCTGGCGGAGTACCTGGACCTGGTGGCGCTGGGTACGGTGGCGGACCTGGTCGCACTGGACCATAACAACCGGGTGCTGGTACGACAGGGCCTGCAGCGCATACGGGCGGGCCAGTGCCGGCCGGGTATCCGGGCCCTGCTGCAGATCGCCGGTCGCAGCCTGTCGCGCGTGGTGGCCGCCGATTTCGGTTTTGCCGTGGGGCCGCGCCTGAATGCCGCCGGTCGACTCGATGACATGTCGATCGGGATCGAATGCCTGCTGAGCGAAAACGAAATCACGGCGCGACCGCTGGCGGAACAGCTCGATACCCTGAACCGCGAACGCAGGGAAATCGAAGCAGACATGAAAACCCGTGCCACGGAGTACGTGCAGCGGGTGCATGTCGAGGAAGCACAACTGCCGCTGGGCCTGTGCCTGTTCGAACCCGACTGGCACCAGGGGGTAATCGGTATTCTGGCTTCCAGGATCAAGGAACGTTTTCATCGTCCGGTGATCGCCTTTGCACGTTGCGGTCCGGACCAGCTGAAAGGGTCCGCGCGTTCGATCAGTGGACTGCATATCCGCGACACACTGGATGCCGTGGCGGCCCGGCACCCGGACCTGTTGCAGAAGTTCGGCGGCCACGCCATGGCGGCCGGACTGTCGCTGGCGGAACACCGGCTGCCGGATTTTGAAGCAGCTTTCCTGCAGGAACTGTCCTCGCGCCTGGACGAGCACTCGCTGGCCAGCGTACTGGAATCCGACGGCCCGCTGGAAGCGGAGGACTTCAACCTCGATCTGGCCGAACAGCTGCGCTCCGCCGGACCCTGGGGGCAGGGGTTTCCGGAACCGCTTTTCGACGGCAGGTTTACCATCCAGCAGCTGCGGGTGGTCGGTGAACATCACCTCAAGCTGCGGGTACGACCGGAAGGCGGCCGGGAGTTGCTGGATGCCATTGCCTTCAACCAGGCAGCGGACCATACACTGCGGACCGGGCAGCCGGTACGACTGGCCTACCGGCTGGACAGCAATGAATATCGCGGCATGCTGGGTCTGCAACTGGTGGTCGAGGTGATCGAGCCCTTGCCATAGGCTGCGAACCGGGGCGGACGCTCAACAGGCGCAGGGGTATTTTTGGCAGTTGCCGGGGAACCCGGTATGATGCGCGTTTTTGTACTTCAGCGAAAAATCGATCCAGGGGAACATTTTGGAAGTAAATCCGGTTAAGCAGCAGATCAGGGATCTGCAGGGGCGCTCCGAGTCCCTGAGGGGGTACCTTTGACTTCGACAGCAAGCGTGAACAACTGACGGAGGTCAGCCGGGAACTGGAAGACCCGGAGATCTGGAATGACCCGGAGCGGGCCCAGGCACTGGGCAGGGAACGGGTCCGGCTGGCAGAGGTGGTCGAGACGCTCGCTGCAATCGAAACCGGTTTGCAGGATGCCGCCGGGCTGCTGGAACTGGCCAGCGAAGAAGACGACCAGGATACCTTCGAGGCGGTAAAAGACGACCTCGCGGACATGGAAACGCGGGTCGCAGCACTGGAATTCCGCCGCATGTTTTCGGGAGAGATGGACGCCGCCAATGCGTTCCTGGATATCCAGTCCGGCTCCGGCGGTACCGAAGCCCAGGACTGGGCCGAGATGCTGCTGCGCATGTACCTGCGCTGGGCCGAGCGCCACGATTTCAAAACCGAGTTGATCGAGGTTTCCGCCGGGGAAGTGGCCGGCATCAAGAGCGCCACGGTCAAGGTCGACGGGCCCTATGCATTCGGCTGGTTGCGCACCGAGATCGGCGTACACCGGCTGGTACGCAAATCCCCCTTCGACTCGGGCAACCGCCGCCATACCTCGTTTGCCGCGGTGTTCGTGGCGCCGGAAATCGACGATGACTTCGACATCGAGATCAACCCGGCGGACCTGCGCGTCGATGTCTATCGCGCCAGCGGCGCCGGTGGTCAGCACGTCAACCGCACGGAATCAGCGGTGCGTATCACGCACCTGCCCAGCGGCGTGGTCGTGCAGTGCCAGAATGACCGTTCCCAGCACAAGAACCGCGCTACCGCGATGAAACAGCTGAAAGCCAAGCTGTACGAACTGGAAATCCAGAAAAGAAATGCCGACCAGCAGGTGGTCGAGGACAGCAAGTCGGATATCGGCTGGGGCAGCCAGATCCGTTCCTACGTGCTCGACCAGTCGCGCATCAAGGACCTGCGCACCGGTGTGGAGACGGGGAATACCCAGGCCGTGCTGGACGGGGACCTGGACGAATTTATTGAAGCCAGCCTGAAAAGCGGCCTGTAATGATTAGGAAACCACTGCAACGACCATGACTGACACTGACGAACATAAACTGATTGCCCAGCGCAGGCAGAAACTCACGGAAATGCGGGAGCAGGGCGCAGCCTTTCCCAATGACTTCAGGCGTGATTCCATCGCCGCGGAACTGCACGCTGCATTTGGTGACCGGACCCCGGAATGGCTGGAGGAAAACAATATCCGGGTCAAGGTGGCCGGCCGCATGATGGGCAAGCGCGTCATGGGCAAGGCCAGCTTTGCACATATTCAGGATATGTCCGGGCGCATACAGATCTTCGCGCAGCGGGACAGCCTGCCGGAAGGCCGGTACCAGGCGTTCAAGGGCTGGGACGTCGGCGATATCATCAGCGCCGAGGGCGTGCTGTTCAAGACGAAAACGGGCGAGCTCTCGGTCAAGGCCGACGACCTGCGCATTCTGACCAAGTCACTGCGGCCGTTGCCGGAAAAATTCCACGGCCTGACCGACCAGGAAATCCGTTACCGGCAACGCTACCTGGACCTGATCATGAACCAGGAGTCGCGCGATACCTTCATCATCCGCTCGCGTATCGTGCAGTTCATCCGTGATTTCTTCAATCGCCGTGGCTTCCTGGAAGTCGAGACTCCAATGATGCAGAGCATCCCCGGAGGCGCGGCGGCGCGCCCGTTTACCACCCATCACAACGCGCTGGACATGCAGCTGTACCTGCGCATTGCACCGGAGCTGTACCTCAAACGCCTGGTGGTAGGCGGCTTCGAAAAGGTCTACGAGATCAACCGCAACTTCCGTAATGAAGGCCTGTCCACGCGCCATAACCCGGAATTCACCATGCTGGAATTCTACGAGGCCTACGCGGATTACCGCGACCTGATGGATACCACCGAGGAATTGCTGCGCACCATGGCGAAGCTGATCCTGGGCACGACCGTGATTGCCTACCAGGGTGATGAATACGACTTTGGCAAACCCTTTGCGCGCATGACCGTGCGGGAGTCCATCCTGCACTTCAATCCCGAACTGAAGCAGAGCCAGTTGGACAGCCTGGACGAGGCACGCAGGGTGGCAGCGGCACTGGATATCCCGCTGCGGGACAGCTATGGCCTGGGCAAGGTACAGATCGAGATTTTCGAGAAGACGGTGGAACACCGGCTCAAGGACCCGACCTTTATCACCGCGTATCCGACCGAGGTCTCACCGCTGGCCCGGCGTAACGACGAGGATCCGTTCGTGACCGACCGTTTCGAGTTTTTTGTCGGCGGACGGGAAATCGCCAACGGTTTTTCCGAACTGAATGACCCGGAAGACCAGGCCGAGCGTTTCCGCCGCCAGGTCGAGGAGAAGGAAGCCGGGGATGACGAGGCCATGCACTATGACGCGGACTATGTCCGTGCGCTGGAACACGGTATGCCACCCACGGCGGGAGAGGGCATCGGTATCGACCGCCTGGTGATGCTGTTTACCGACTCGGCCTCGATACGGGATGTGCTGCTGTTCCCGCACATGCGTCAGTAGTTGCTGCAGCTGTCCGCATCCTCCTCGATGCGGTTCACCTTCCATTCCCCCGAATCCAGGTAGCTCAGGAAGTCGTCGGGCGACAGCGGGCGGCTGATCAGGTAGCCCTGGGCGATATCGCACTGCATGGTTTTCAGCTCGTCGAGCACCTGTTCCGTCTCCACGCCTTCGGCAACCGTGTGCAGGCCCAGGTTGTGTGCCAGGTCAATCGTGGAATGCACGATCATGGCGTCGTCCTTGTCGTTCATCATGTCGCTGACAAAGGAGCGGTCGATCTTGAGTTGCTGCACCGGGAGTCGCTTCAGGTAGCTGAGTGATGAGTAGCCGGTGCCGAAGTCGTCAACCGACAGCTGCACGCCCATGTCGTCCAGCCGGGTCAGGATGTCCAGGCTGCGTTCCGGGTCGTTCATGATGGCGCTCTCGGTGATTTCCAGCATCAGGTACTTCCGGTCAAGGGCGTGACGCTGCAGGATCGCGGTAATCTGGCCGGGCAGATTCTCATCCCGCAGGTTGTGCATCGACAGGTTGACCGCCACGCTGATCCGGTAGCCACGTTGCTGACAGGTCTTGCAGTACTGCACCGCTTTTTCGAGGATCTGCAGTGTGAACTGCTTGATCAGGCCGGTGTGCTCCAGCACGGGAATAAAATCACCCGGTGGAATGACCCCGCGCGCCGGGTGGGTCCAGCGCGCCAGCGCTTCCACGCCGGTAATCACCTGGTTGCGCAGGTCCAGTTTGGGCTGGAAGGCAAGACCGATTTCGTGCTCCTGGATTGCGGCGCGCAGATCGCGCAGCAGCTCCAGCCGGTTCGGGTTGTTGATGTCCGTGTCGGGATCGTAGATCACGTATTCATCGCGGTTGCGCTTGGCCATGTACATGGCGACGTCGGCGCTTCTCAACAGTGCCGACGGGTCGCTGCCGTGTTCGGGGTAGACCGCAATGCCCATACTGGCACCGATGGAGAAACTGTTGTGATCGATCTCCACCGGTTGCTGCAGGGTCAGCTGCAGCTTGCGGGCAACGGTGAGCGCCGCTTCCCGGTTCGCCTGTGGCAGTACCACGGCAAATTCGTCACCTCCCAGCCGCCCCAGCGTGTCGGGTTCCCGCAGGGCCGACTGGAAACACTTGCCGACACTGATCAGCAGGTCGTCGCCGACGGAATGGCCCAGCGTGTCGTTGACCTCCTTGAAATGATCGAGGTCGATCATGATCAGCGCCATGGGTTTCTGGTCGCGGCGGGCGGTGAGAATACCCTGTTGCAGGCGATCCAGGATCAGGGTGCGGTTGGGCAGGGCGGTCAGCGGGTCGTGCACTGCGTAATGCTGCAGTTCTTCGTTGGAACGGGTGAGCTTCTGGTTGGACTCGATCAGTTTTTCCTTGTACGCCTCAGCCTTGTGCCTGGCTTCCGTGAGCTCCTCGAAAAACATGGCGTTTTCGATGGCAATACTCACCTGCCCGGCAAACAGGTTGAGCAGGTCATAGTCCTGGGTATCGAAACTTGCCCCGTCAACCTTGTTGATACAGGCGATCCCGCCCAGGAACTGGCGTTTACCGACCAGCGGCACCAGCAGTACCGTGCCGGCTTCCTTTTCCCACTTGTTGCGCTCGGATGCTTCCAGCTGGTCCAGTACGCCTTTCCACCAGGCCTTGCGGTGGCGGAACACCCAGCCGCAGATGCCGGTTTCGATCGGCAACTCGGCAAACCGCAGTTCGTCCGCGTTCTTGCCGTCGGCAGCCCGGTAGCAGTAGGTTTTCTGATCCGGTGACAAAACCGGGATGGTCGCGGTCTCGGCGTGCAATAATTCACGTGCACGCACAGCCACAAGGTCAAAAACCTTCTGCAGGTTATATTCGCTGCCTATTACTTCGGTCAGCTCACTGAGCATGGCAATCTCGGCTTCGCGTTGCCTGAGCCGATCCTGCAGTTCCCGAAGTTGCTCCTGGGCAGCCGGAACTCCTTTCCTGCCCACACCATCTCCTGTACAGCTATCTAATTGACATTAAGGGATTTTAAGACTGGGTCGGCACCCGGCCCCGGGTCTTGAGTACGGATTATTACAAAACCGGAAAATCCCGCCTCGCGTGGAAGATATTAGCATTAAAATCAGCGATGTATAAAATTTCAGGCCGGCTCGAATAATTGCTGTACCGCGTCGATTTCCTCGGCCACATCCGTGAGTTCGATCTCGTGCAGGTCGGCATCGAGGCCCAGCTGGTGGAAAGCCGGGATGCGGCTCCAGTCTGCCTGGCCCAGCCGGTGGTCGGTATCGAGGTGACTCTGCAGGTTGGCCACCTGTACCACGTCGACCAGGTCCGCCGGACCGGGATGGTCGCGCTCCAGGTTTTCGTGTTCAGCGGCCACCGCTACCAGCGCATCGGGGAACTTCCAGTGTTGCAGGATGGCGCCGCCAATCCGGGTGTGCAGCGTTTCGATCAGGTGATCGAGCAGTCCCGGTGTCTCCAGCAGCTCGGCGCGTTCCTCGGCCCGGTACAGGATCGGCAGGGTGCCGATATCGTGCAGCAAACCGGCCAGCATGGCCTGGTCCGGGTCGACTGCGGGGGCCTGGCCGGCCAGCGCGCGGGCAATGGCGGCGACCTGCACGCTGTGTTCCCATACCGCGCGCAGACGCTGGTCGACCATGTCCGTGGTGGCCTGGAACATCTGTTTCATGACCTGGCTGGTGACCAGGTTGCGCACCAGTTTGTTCCCAAGCCGGGCAATCACCATGGACAGCCGGTCGATTTCCTGCCGGCCGCGGTAGAGGGGAGAATTGGCCACCTGCAGCAGGCGCGCGGACAGGGCGGCATCCTGGCCGATGATTTCGGCAATCTGGCCGGCGTTGGCATTCTCGTCGTCGACCACTTCGCGCACCCGCAGGGCCACCTCGGGCAGGGTGGGTAACTGCAAATGGCCGCTTTCCAGGTCATGGACCAGCTCGTTGACAAATACTTCTTCGGGTTCCATTCCGGCTCCTTGGCTGCTTCTTGTCCCTGTAACGACGGCGGACGGGATTTGCTGAATCCTGTTTCGCTGCGGTTCAGTCCTCCGCCAGCGGGTAGGGCGGGGGGGCGAGCCGGAGCACCGGCCCATCCACACTGCCCAGGTGCAGTGCGTTGCCCTCTCCGGCGCTGGCGATCTGCACTACGACCAGCATGGCGAAACCGCCGTCGGGATGCGGGGCCACAGTGACCAGTTTGCCCACGCTCTGCTCGCTGTCACCGGCAAACACCTCGTCACCGCTCTGCGGCCGATCCCCGGATTCGACCCTGGCCAGGTACATACGGCGCTTGAGTTTGCCCAGGTACTGCATGCGGGCGACGATTTCCTGCCCGGTGTAACAGCCTTTCTGAAAGCTGACGCCATCGATCAGCTGCAGGTTGGTCATCTGCGGCACAAAGGCTTCGCGCGTCTGCGGCAGGATCACCGGGATGCCGGCTTCGATATCGAGCAACTGCCAGGCGTCGGCACCGATCGGTGCGCTCTGCACGTTGAGCAGGTCCCATACACGCATGGCCGAATCCGCCGTCGTGAACAGCTCGTAACTGGGGTGTATGCCAGGAACCCGGATGACGGTGTGTTCGCTGCCCTGTACCACATCGCTTACGGACGCCGGCAATTCCCCGGCAAAGGCCTGCAGCGCCTGTGCGGCATCTTCACCGGATATTCCCAGGTGCACAAAGGTGTCACTGGCATCCTCCAGCGTAACCCGGGAACGCAGCACGAACATGCGCAGGCGCCTGATCACCTCTTCCAGCATACTGGCCGGCAGGCACAGGTAATAGCTGTCGCCACGGCGGAAAACCCGGAAGGTGGCCAGCAGGCGGCCTTTCGGGTTGCACAGCCCGGAAAGCTGGCTGTGCAGGTCGTCCACCTTGCGGATGTCATTGGTGAGCTGGCCCTGCAGAAAAGTCGCGGCGTCTTCACCGTGTACCGAGATCAGGCCATAGTGAGACAGGTCGGCAAACACATTGCCGGTGATCGCGACACTCAGCTCGCGGCGCTCGTTGCCGTAGTGGGCGACACCGCTATCGCCGAATTCCGCACCGGCCCTGGCGAGAAAGTCCTTCCATTCAGAGATCATGATGTAGTGTCCTGATTAGCTGCTTTGC
>DRQL01000115.1 GCA_011371465.1 Gammaproteobacteria bacterium
CAGGGCTTCACGCCGGTTGCGATCGAGGAAAATCAACGTGGGGGTGAAATGTACCTTCTTTCGCACCGAGAAACTGCGTTCATTCCATAGCGACCCGTCGAGCGCGGTGACTTCGCGCTGACCGTGAATGTCGATGCCGATCACATCGAAATGTTTCTGTGTGTACGTGCGGATATCGGACATGCCGAAGTTGCCTTCCAGCAGTTGTTTGCAGTAGGAGCAATACTTCTGCCCGAAGTAGATAATCAGACCCTGCTTGCCATTCTGGATCGCATCGGCCAGGTCTTCGGACAGGTCGAGGAAGGTCAGTTTGAACCAGGGCGGGTTGCTGAGGGGTTCGACCAGCGGGGTGTCTTCAAAGTGCTCGAAGTCGTCGTCGGGCGTCTCAGCAGCGCCGTGTGAAAAGGTTATATTTATGCACAATAACAAAGAGATAAGAAATATATCTCGAAATAGTAATAGCAGTCGCTGGCGGTGTTTTTCACGCATCGCCGGGTTGTGCCTGTGAATCGCGTGGTTCCATGTACTCCATCCTGCATTTGACGGGGCAGGGCGATTATTATTTCACAGTGCGGGAATAAACGGTGTGCAGGGGTGTTTACCCGGCGATACAGAGGGGTCCAATCAACTACGGTAAAGGATTATATATGAGCAGCAAGTTTATGAAATTAGTTGTTATGTCGTCGTTTTTAGTGCCGGTTGCTGTGGCCGCTGAAGGCGGTGGGGTTCAGGCGGCACCCAATGGCATCGAGCTCCCGGAGCAGTATAAAGACTGGCCCGTGATCTCGGTTTCGCACCGCGTCGATAACCATACGCTGCGTGCCATTGTCGGTAACGACATTGCCATCAAGGCGGCGCGGGCCGGGCAGACCAACCCCTGGCCGGACGGCGCGGTGCTCGGCAAGCTAGTCTGGAAGGAAACCGCCGAGGAACACTGGCCCACCGCAATCGCACCCAAAACCTTTGTGCATGCGGAGTTCATGTTCAAGGACTCGAAAGCCTACCAGACCAATGGCACTGGCTGGCAGTGGGCGCGCTGGGTGGGTATGGAGCAGAAACCCTATGGCAAGGATGCAGACTTCAGCAAGGAGTGCATCCGTTGCCATACGCCGGTGAAGTCGCGCGACTGGGTATTCACCACGCCGGCAGAGTTACCCTGATTACATGAGTGCATCTGCCGATCTGCTGGTCGTGCAGATTCCCCGCCTGCGGCGTTACGCGCGTGCCCTGGCGGGGGACGCGGTGCGCGCGGATGACCTGGTACAGGATTGCCTGGCGCGCGCCCTGCCGCGCCTCGATCAATGGCAGGCGGGCACGGACATGCGTGCCTGGCTGTTTACCATTCTGCATAACCTGTTTGTCAACGAATGCAGGAGACAGGCTCGGCAACCGGACATCGCGGCGCTGGTGGAAAGTGCCGTGCCCGGCCCTTATGACCATGCAGAGGCGGACGTGCGCCTGTCCGAGCTGCAAAACGGCCTGCAGCGATTGCCACCGGAACAGCGGGAAGTCGTGCTGCTGGTCAGCATCGAAGGCCTGTCCTACCGGCAGGGGGCGCGTGTACTGGGTATACCCGTCGGAACGGTGATGTCCCGCCTGCACCGGGGCCGGCAGGCCCTGCAGCGG
This sequence comes from Gammaproteobacteria bacterium, assembly GCA_011371465.1. Taxonomy (GTDB): domain Bacteria; phylum Pseudomonadota; class Gammaproteobacteria; order DSM-19610; family DSM-19610; genus Thiogranum. The sequence continues at coordinate 1,627 of DRQL01000115.1, forward strand.
TGGATGAACGGCGAGCGCGGCGGCGCGCATGGCCTGAGGAGTGTGAAATGAGTAAAGACCCGCGCCCGGTGACCGATGCCGACCTGCACGCCTATGTGGACGGTGAGCTCGATGAACAACGGCGGCTGCTGGTCGAGGCGCACCTGGCAAAGCACCCCGGGGCGGCTGAGCAGGTGCGCGGCTACCGGCAGCTGAACCAGGACCTGCACAGCCTGTTCGACCCGGTGCTGAACGAGTCGGTACCGGCTGCGCTGGTACCCGCGGTCCGCGCTGCGCCGGCACGGTATCGCTGGTCGCGACGGCTGCAGGCCGCTGCCCTGGCGGGCGTGGCGCTGCTGTCCGGACTGACGGGCTGGCTGCTGCATGACCGGCAGGATCGCACGGAGGCGTCGGCGACCCTGGTCAACCTGGTGCAGCCCGCTGCATTCGCCCACCTGGTGTACGCGACCGACACACAGTACCCGGTCGAGATACAGGCGGAACAGCAGGACGCGCTGAACCGCTGGCTGTCTGACCGTATGCATACCCGCATCCGTGCCCCGGGCCTGGACGAACTGGGTTTCGAACTGGTGGGCGGGCGTCTGTTGCCTTCGACCAACCGCATGGCCGCGCAGTTCATGTACCAGAACGCCGCCGGCGAACGTATTACGCTGTATGTGCGCCGGGTGGCCACAGCGGAGCAACACAGCGCGTTTCACTACCGTGAGGCGGAAGGCGTGGGTGTATTCTACTGGATCGACGGTCCGATGGGCTATGCCCTGTCGGGTGACCTGGGCAAGCAACGCCTGGTTGCGGTTGCACAGGCCGTACAGCGTTCGTTTGCCGGCGGGGTGTAGTTTCGGTCGAAGTACTACAGTTCCGGGAAACGGGAGCCCTTTTTCTTTTTGCGGAACAGCAGGCCGATGTTGCCCACGCGCTGGATCAGCTGTGCGCCGCTGTGTTCGCATACCTGTTTTATGGCGGCATCGCGCTGCTCGCGGTCTCCCAGGTTGACCTTCAGCTTCATCAGTTCGTGGTGATCCAGCGAACGGGTGAATTCATCCAGCACGGCGTCGGACAATCCCCCCGAACCTATGGTGACAACCGGCTTCAATTTATGGCCGAGTCCGCGTAGTCTTTTCTTTTGTGGTTCCGTCAGGGACATGCAGGCAAGTATACCGGAATCGACACCATGGCACGCAGCAAAAGCAGTCAGCGCTGGTTGAAAGAACATTTTGACGATGAATATGTCAAACGGGCACAGCGCGAGGGATATCGTTCGCGCGCAGTGTACAAGCTGGACGAGATCCAGCACAAAGACCGCATCATTAAACCGGGTATGGCGGTGGTGGATCTCGGTGCCGCGCCGGGTGGCTGGAGCCAGTATGCCGCCGGACTGGTGGGGCGCAGGGGAAGGGTGGTGGCGATGGACATCCTGCCTATGGATCCGCTGCCCGGGGTGACGTTTGTGCAGGGTGATTTTCGCGAGGACGAGGTGCTGGACGGGTTGTTGCAGGTGCTGGAAGGACAGGAAACCGACCTTGTAATGTCCGATATTGCCCCCAATATCAGCGGGGTAGAGGCGGTTGACCTGCCCCGCGCCATGTATCTTGCGGAATTGGCAGTGGATTTTGCCGACCGGGTATTGCGCCCGGAGGGCGATTTGTTGATGAAAATGTTTCAGGGAGAGGGATTTGACGAATTGCTGAAGGATCTGCGCGGCCGTTACCGGAAGGTCATCATGCGCAAGCCGAAGGCGTCCCGGCCGCGCAGCCGCGAGGTCTATGCGCTGGCGAGAGGACGTAAAGTATAGTATGTTTCAGTATCCATTCAGTGGGCCGAAATGCCTTGTACACCAATCCCTTTCAATTACCCCCTGTGTGCAGAA
>DRQL01000116.1 GCA_011371465.1 Gammaproteobacteria bacterium
AACGCTTTGAGCCGGTGGGCCGGTCTGTCTACCGGAAATACTAGGGCCTGTTAACAGGCCCTGGGCAGGGGCACTATGGAACCAGCTTCAGTCGCGGTATATGTCGGAGAGGCACTGGCCACCTACGGCTTCGGTGAAGGGCACCCGTTCGGTCCCGACCGCATGCATGTTTTCTGGGCGCGTATGCAGGCGCTGGGACTGGATCGCCGGGTGGCTGTTCGCGAACCCGTGCAGGCGACGGAAACACAGCTCCTGCGTTTCCAGGAGCCGGCCTACGTGGAGCAGGTAAAGGCACAGTCGCTGTCCGGTGAGGGTTACCTGGACGCCTGTGATACCCCGGCCTTTCCGGGCGTCTACGAGGCAGCCAGTACGGTGGTGGGAACCGTGCTCGCAGCGCTGGACGATGTCATCAACGGGCGCTGCCGGCAGGCCTTCGTACCCATCGCCGGCCTGCACCACGCACGTCGTGACAGCGCCGCCGGCTTCTGCGTGTTCAACGACTGCGGGGTCGCCATCGAAACCCTGCGCCGGCAGTACGGTGTCCGGCGCGTGGCCTATGTCGACATCGATGCCCACCACGGGGATGGTGTGTTCTACGCGTTCGAGGATGACGCGGAGCTGGTGTTCGTGGATTTCCACGAAGACGGCCGTTACCTCTACCCGGGTACCGGGGGCGTGGAGGAAACCGGCAGCGGCCCCGCGATGGGCACCAAGCTGAATATCCCGATGCCGCCGGGCGCCGGTGACGAGCTCTTTTTCAGGGCATGGGAAGCCGCGGAAAGTTTTCTCGAGCGGGCACAACCGGAATTCATCCTGTTACAGTGTGGCGCCGACAGTCTGGATGGTGATCCCATCACGCACCTGGAGTACTCGGCCGAGGCGCACCGCCACGCGGCAACCCGCCTGAAGCGACTGGCCGGGCGCCACTGCGATGGCCGCTTGCTGGCGCTGGGCGGCGGGGGCTATAACCGCGACAACCTGGCCCGGGCCTGGACCGCGGTGGTCGCGGCGCTGCTGGGCGAAAGCGCCTAATTCCAGTATGATTCCGCTCTTTTCAGCCTTGCCGGGAAAACCGCATGTTCAGTAAAGATATGACCATCGCCGGGTTCGACGATGAGCTCGCCGCCGCCATTGCCGGCGAAATCCAGCGCCAGGAGCAGCACATTGAATTGATTGCCTCGGAAAATTATGCCAGTCCGCGCGTACTCGAGGCACAGGGTTCTGTTTTAACTAACAAATATGCCGAGGGCTACCCGGGCAAGCGCTACTACGGCGGCTGTGAATTCGTCGACCAGGCCGAACAACTGGCCATCGACCGGGCCAAACAGCTGTTCGGTGCCGACTATGCCAACGTGCAGCCGCATTCCGGTTCGCAGGCCAACGCCGCGGTCTACCTGGCGCTGTGCCAGCCGGGCGACACCATCCTGGGCATGAGCCTGGCCGACGGCGGGCACCTGACCCACGGCTCCAAGGTCAATTTCTCCGGGAAAGTGTTCAACGCGGTCCAGTACGGCCTGAACCCGGACACCGGCGAGATCGATTATGACGCTATGGAAGCGCTGGCGCAGGAGCATAAACCGAAAGTGGTAGTGGCCGGTTTTTCCGCCTACTCGCGCATCGTCGACTGGGAGCGTTGCCGCCGGATTGCCGACGAGGTCGGCGCTTTCCTGTTTGTCGACATGGCGCACGTGGCGGGCCTGATCGCCACCGGCCAGTACCCGAGCCCGGTGGCAATCGCCGATGTTACGACCACGACCACGCACAAAACACTGCGTGGCCCGCGCGGCGGCCTGATCCTGGCGAAGTCCAACCCGGATATCGAGAAGAAACTGAACTCGCTGGTGTTCCCGGGCACCCAGGGCGGCCCGCTGATGCACGTCATCGCAGCCAAGGCCGTGGCCTTCAGGGAGGCATTGCAGCCGGAATTCAGGGACTACCAGGTGCAGGTGCTGGCCAACTCGCGCGCCATGGCGCAGGTGTTTATTGAACGCGGCTACAAGGTGGTTTCCGGCGGCACCGACGATCACCTGTTCCTGGTGGACCTCATCGACAAGGGCATCACCGGCAAGGAAGCGGATGCCGCGCTCGGCGCTGCCTATATCACCGTGAACAAGAACGCTGTGCCGAACGACCCGCAGTCGCCGTTTGTCACCAGTGGTATCCGTGTCGGTACGCCGGCTGTTACCACGCGCGGGTTCGGTGAGGCCGAGGTGAGGGAACTGGCGGGCTGGATGTGCGACATCATGGATGACGTCAACAACCAGGCGACCATCGACGCAGTGCGCGGCAAGGTGCTGGACATTTGCCGGCGGCTGCCTGTCTACAGCCACTAAGACCAGGCGATGCGCTGCCCGTTCTGCGGAAACATGGACACCCGGGTGATCGACTCGCGCCTGGCGGGTGAGGGCATGCAGGTACGCCGGCGTCGCGAATGCGTGGAGTGCGGTGACCGTTTTACGACCTACGAAAGTGCCGAGCTGGTGATGCCGCGTATTATCAAGAGCGACGGCACGCGCGAACCGTTCAACGACGACAAGCTGTTGACCGGCGTGTTGCGCGCACTGGAAAAAAGGCCGGTGGACACCGAGAGCATCGATGCGGCTATCAGTCATATCCAGCATCGCCTGCAATCCTGCGGTGAACGCGAAATCGAGTCGCGTACGCTGGGTGGTTGGGTGATGGAAGAACTGCGTAACCTGGACCAGGTGGCGTACGTGCGTTTTGCATCGGTGTACCGCAGTTTCCAGGACGTCAGCGAATTCCGTGACGAAATCGAACGGTTGGAAAAGGAGCCCACGCCCGAGGAACGGCGCCAGCAGATACCCTTGCTGTCGGGTGATGAGGATGCGGAGAAAGGTGGCAGCGATTGAACGACCGGCAACACATGGCACATGCCATTCGCCTGGCCGCTCGCGGTATCTACACGACCCATCCTAACCCCAATGTCGGCTGTGTGATCGTCAACGGGGGCGCCGTGGTCGGCAGCGGCTGGCACCGCCAGGCCGGCGGACCGCACGCCGAGGTATTTGCGCTGCAGGATGCCGGGGCCAGCGCACGCGGTGCGGAGGTCTTTCTTACCCTGGAGCCGTGCAGCCACCAGGGGCGTACACCGCCCTGTGCGGATGCGCTGGTTGAAGCCGGCGTGCAGCGGGTGGTGGTGGCCATGCAGGATCCCAACCCGCTGGTGGCGGGCAAGGGACTGGAACGCCTGCGGGCGGCCGGCATCGCGGTCGAAACCGGTCTGCTGGAGACCCAGGCGCGCGCACTTAACCCGGGTTTTGTCACCCGCATGCAGCAGGCGCGGCCCTGGCTCCGGCTCAAGCTGGCCGGCAGCCTGGACGGGCGCACCGCCATGGCTTCCGGCGAGAGCCGCTGGATCACCGCCGATGCCGCGCGTCGGGATGTGCAACGGCTGCGCGCGCGCAGTTCGGCGATCGTGACCGGTATCGGTACCGTGCTGGCCGACGACCCGTCCATGAATGTGCGGCTGGAAGCAGCGGAACTGTACGGTGTAGAACCCGTGCGTCAGCCCTTGCGCGTGGTGCTGGATACGCAGCTGCGTATGCCGGCGCAGGCAAGGATGTTGTCGCTGCCGGGGACTACACTGGTAATGACCGGTGTAACGGATACAGTGCGCTGGCAGGCGTTGCAGCAGGCAGGGGCCGAGGTGGTGGCGGTCGAGACCGGTGCCGGGCGGTTGCGGCCGGAGGCGGTCGTGAAACGGCTGGCCGGGCGTGAAGTCAACGAGGTGCTGCTGGAATGCGGCCCGACACTGGCCGGCGCTTTTTTGCGCGCAGGACTGGTGGATGAACTGGTGGTGTACCTGGCGCCGCACATCATGGGTGATGCCGCGCGTGGCCTGTTTCACCTGCCGGGGCTGGAAAAGATGCAGGACCGCATCGGGCTGGAATGGCTGGATGTCCGGCAGGTGGGTGATGCACTGCGCCTGACGTTGCGGCCGGAAACAGGACGAAGTCAGGGACGGCCTGAATAGTTCGTCATACCGGCGAAGGCCGGTATCCATGTTATTGAAACCACTGGATTCCGGCATAGGCAGGAATGACGGGAAACGAATAGATCAGAGGTTGCCTGAAAAGAAGATGTTTACCGGGATCATACAGGCAGTTGGCGAAGTCGCCGCGCTCGAACACAGGGGCGGGGATGTGCGCCTGCGTATCCGTACCGGCAAACTGGACCTGGAGACGGTCGCGATCGGTGACAGTATCGCCACCAGTGGTGTCTGTCTGACGGCGGTCGAATTGCCGGGTGACGGTTTTATAGCCGACGTATCCGGGGAAACGCTGGCCTGCACCACCATCGGCAAGCTGGATATCGGTGACCGCGTCAACCTGGAAAAAGCCCTGACGCCGGTGACCCCGCTGGGCGGCCACCTGGTGAGCGGCCACGTGGACGGGATTGGCGAGGTGTTGTCGCGACGCGAGGACGGTCGTTCGGTGCGCTTCCGCATGCGTGCGCCGGATGCGCTGGCGCGCTATATCGCCGCCAAGGGTTCGGTGTGTGTGGATGGTATCAGTCTCACGGTCAACGCGGTCGAAGGTGCGGAGTTCGAGCTCAACATCGTGCCGCATACGCTGGCGGAGACGACCATGGGCGAGTTTCAGCCCGGGCGCCCCTTTAACCTGGAAGTGGATATAATAGCCCGTTACCTGGAGCGTCTGCTGCTCGCTGGTCAGGCAGACCCCGGGGCGGGCATCAGTATGGATCTATTACAGCGCTGCGGCTTTGCCGGTGGTGCGGAACAGGCGTAGGCGGATCATGGAACTCAACCGTATCGAAGACATCATTCAGGACCTGCGCGACGGCAAAATGGTCATCATCATGGACGACGAGGACCGTGAGAATGAAGGCGACCTGATCATGGCGGCTTCCATGGTACAGCCGCAGGACATCAATTTCATGGCCACCCACGGGCGCGGCCTGATCTGCCTGACGCTGACCCCGGAGCGCTGCCGCCAGTTGTCGCTGCCGTTGATGGTGAACGATAACCAGGATGCGCACTCGACCAATTTCACCCTGTCCATCGAGGCGGCGGAGGGCGTGACCACCGGCATCTCCGCTTATGACCGCGCGCACACCGTGCGTACGGCGGTGGCAGACGATGCACGACCGCAGGACCTGGTGCAGCCCGGCCATATTTTCCCGCTGATGGCGCAGCCGGGCGGTGTGCTGACGCGGGCCGGGCATACCGAAGCCGGTTGTGATCTGGCGCGCCTGGCGGGCGTGGAACCCGCTGCGGTGATCGTCGAGATACTCAACGAGGACGGCAGCATGGCGCGCCGGCCGGACCTGGAAAAGTTTGCCGACCAGCACGACCTGAAAGTCGGCACCATTGCGGACCTGATCCACTACCGGATCGCCAATGAAAAGAACGTGGAACGGGTCGCCGAGTGCGACCTGCCGACCGAGTACGGTGAGTTCCGCCTGTTCGCCTACCAGGACATTGTCAACAAGGGGCTCCATCTTGCGCTGGTAAAGGGGGAGGTGAGCCCCGAGCGGCCAACCCTGGTGCGGGTACACGTGCAGAATGCGCTCAGTGACCTGTTCGGCGCACAGATGCAGGATACCGGCTGGCCCTTACGCGATGCCATGCGGCGCGTGGCCGACAGCGGCGAGGGGGTCGTGGTCGTGCTGGGGCAGCACGAAACCCCGCGTGACCTGGTGCAGCGCATCCAGTTCTACAACGAACATGAAAAAAGCGGCGTGCCGGTGGTGCGCGAGGAACAGCACGAACTGCGTACCCACGGTATCGGGGCGCAGATCCTGACCGACCTGGGTGTGCGACGCATGCGGGTGCTGAGTGCGCCGAAGGTCGTGCACGGCCTGTCCGGTTTCGGCCTGGAAGTGGTCGAGTACGTGGAAGGCAGCGAGTAGCCGGTCGACAGGCCCTGATCAATTACAGCAATGTGGAGTTTTTTTCTATGAGTGGCATACAGGAAATCGAGGGCCAGTTGACGCTTCGCGGCGCGCGTATCGCGTTGCTGGTATCGCGTTTTAACAGTTTTGTGGTGGAAAGCCTGCTCAGCGGGGCAATCGATGCCCTGAAGCGGCATGGTGCAGAGGAGCATGACCTGACGGTTATCCGCGTGCCGGGCGCGTACGAGATGCCCATTGCCGCCAAACGGCTGGCGGCCACCCAGCGCTTTGAGGCCATTATCGCGCTGGGTGCGGTAATCCGCGGCGGCACACCGCATTTTGAATACGTGGCCGGTGAATGCACCAAGGGACTGTCGACCGTGTCCCTGCAACACGACATACCGATTGCCTTTGGTGTTCTGACTGTGGACAGCATCGAACAGGCGATCGAGCGCGCCGGTACCAAGGCCGGCAACAAGGGTGCGGAAGCCGCCATGTCCACCATCGAAATGATCAACCTGCTACGTGAAATCGGTAAGTAGGGCGCTGGCGCGGTGAACACCCCGGTAAAGTCGCTGGCCGCCCTGCGTACCCGTGCCCGGCGGTTTGCCATGCAGGCCCTGTATCAATGGGACCTGTCTGGTAACAACCTGAAGGATATCGAGGTGCAGTTCCTGCAGGACGAGGATTTTTCCAAAGCCGACAAGGAGTATTTCCACGAACTGCTGCACCAGGTGCCGGCGCGACTGGATGAAGTCGAAGCGGCCTTTTCCGCTTATCTCGACCGACCGGTGCAGGAAATGGACCCGGTGGAGCGCGCCGTGCTGCGCATGGCGACTTACGAACTCATGGCGCGTGTCGATGTGCCCTACCGGGTCGTCATCAACGAGTCCGTCAACCTGGCCAAGAAATTCGGCGCCGAGCAGGCCTACAAGTACATCAACGGGGTACTGGACAAGGCCGCACGCAGTTTGCGTTCCAGCGAGTACCCGGCCGCGTAAAACACGTTACTCCCGTCTCCCGCCGGCTGACTTACGTACTTTTTCATTGCTGTCCCGTTAACCGGCCTCTTATGCGCTTGAAACGTAAACAGCACATACGTTTTGTGTGGAATGGAACAACCCGGACATGGCATCGGTCTCGCTGGATCAAGACACGCAACAGCTGCCATCCCTGGCCGCTCGACTGCCGCATCCCTGCGGCAGACGGTCTTGATCCAGCGAGACCGATGCCATGTCCTCACCTGTGTGCTCGCTTCGGGAGTTAACGGGACAGCAATGGTACTTTTTGGTAAATGTAGAACCTGTCTACTCATGCTATGCTGGTAACGCGTAGCCGAGCTGCGGGAGCAACATGCCGGTACCAGAAAGAAAGTCCTATCATCACAGGGATCTGCGCAACGCACTCATTTCGGCGGCCATCCCGGTGCTGAAAGAAAAGGGGGTGATGGGGCTGGGTATGCGCGAGCTGGCGACCCTTACCGGGGTCAGTCACGGGGCACCGTACCGGCATTTCAGTGACAAGACAGCGCTGCTGGAAGCCATTGCCGCACAGGGTTACAGGCAGGTTTCGGCGCTCTGCAACAGTGCCCGTGAAAAGTACCGGCAGCAGCCTTTGCAGGCGCTGGAGGAAGCGGGCATCGGCTACCTGCGGTTCGTCGTGGACAACCCGGAGATCGCCAACCTGATGTTCAGTGGGGTATTGTCGCCAGTTCGCCGGGGTTCGGAACTGGGTGAGGCGGCCGCTTGTGCCGAGCGCGATCTTCTGCTGATTATCGAACTGGGCAAGCAGGCCGGTCTGTATGCCGGTTTCGACAACAACGACCTGACGACCGCTTTCCTGTCCATGATGCACGGACTGTCCATGTTGCTTGCCGGTGACCTGTTGCCGGGCCAGCAGCGCGATGAGCGCTCGGTCCGGGTGCTGGGCCGCACGGTGGCAGCCATCCTGCTGAACGGTATGCTGCGCCGTGGTGCCGGTAACGGGGAGCGGTAGCGGTGACGGTTTCCGAGTTCGACATCATTGAGCGTTATTTCAGGCGCCAGGCCGTGCAGCGGGATGACGTGGTGCTGGGTATCGGCGATGATGCAGCGGTATTGCAGGTGCCTGCTGACCGTCAGCTGGTCGTGGCGATGGATACCCTGGTAGCCGGCCGGCACTTCCCGCCGCAGACCGCAGCGTTCGATATTGGCTGGAAAGCACTCGCGGTCAACCTGAGCGACCTCGCCGCCATGGGCGCGCGACCGACCTGGGCCACCCTGTCGTTGACCTTGCCGGCGGTCGATGAGGACTGGCTGGAGGGATTTGCCAGCGGGTTCTTTCAGCTCGCCGGGCAGTACCAGGTGGCGCTGGTGGGCGGCGATACCACGCGCGGACCGCTGTCGGTGACCGTGCAGGTGCACGGACTGGTGGCAAGCGGCAAGGCATTGCGCCGTGCCGGCGCACGTGCCGGGCAACGATTGTTCGTTACCGGGACACTGGGTGATGCTGCCTGTGCATTGCAGGCGCTCAGTGCCGGTCACAGCGTGGCTCCGGATCGCCTGCGGCGGCTGAACCGGCCTGAACCACGGGTGGAATTTGGCCTGGTGCTGGCCGAAACCGGTGCCGCGGTGATCGACATATCGGACGGTCTGCTGGCCGATCTCGGGCACCTGCTGGACGCCAGTCATTGCGGTGCCACTGTGTGGATTGATCGCTTGCCTGCTGCACCGGGCGGGGAAGCGGGCACGCCGCCCGGCGTGCTGGATTGCCAGTTACAGGGCGGTGACGATTACGAACTCTGCTTCAGCGTGGATGCCGGGCAGGTGGAGACGTTGACCCGGTCTGCACGGCGGCTGCAAGTACCCCTGACGGAGATCGGCGTGATCGAAACGCAACCCGGTATTCGTTGCAGGCACGAGGACGGCAGTCTCTATACGCCATCGGGAACCGGTTTCGACCATTTCAGGGATGTGGCGAATGACTAGGCGATTCTTGCGTAACCTGGCGTTCCAGGCACTGGTGCTGCTGGTACTCGGGTCCGGAGCGGGCAGGGTGCTGGCCGTAAAGGACATCCATGTGGTTGCCCTGTTCAGGGACCGGGCGGTGGTCATGATCGACGGCAAGCGGCACCTGCTGGGCGCCGGGGAAACCAGCCCGGAGGGTGTGCGGCTGATCTCGGCGGACAGTGCCGGTGCGGTGCTTGAATATGGGGGTGAGCGCCTGGAACGGCAGCTCGACGGTCGTGTGCGCGCCGCCGTGAAACCGCGGGATACCGGTGAAGACGTGCATATCTTCCGCGACAGCATGGGTATGTTCAAGACAGTAGGAAGCATCAACGGTCTGCCGGTGTCTTTCCTGGTCGATACCGGCGCCAGCTCGGTCGCCATGAACGCCGCGCAGGCGCGCCGCCTGGGTATCGATTATCACGTGGAAGGGGAACCCACCTGGGTAAGTACGGCCTCCGACGTGGTACGGGCGTACCGGGTCAGGCTGGATATCGTGAAAGTGGGTTCCATACAGTTGCGCAATGTCACCGCCATCGTCATGGAAGGTCCGCAGCCTTCAGAGGCCCTGCTGGGGATGAGTTACCTGTCCCGTGTCCAGCTCATCAACCAGGGTGATCGGCTGATCCTGCGGCGCAGGTACTGAGCCGGAGCGGGGCGGAATCTTCCGGTCAGGTTGCAGTCGAACACGCCAGTCCCGTGGTCGGGCGTGATGCCGTGTAGGCGGCCATATGCGGTATCCGGAGTCTTCCGGAAAGGGAGTGCAGGTGATGAAAAGATCAACCAGGGCGGCACTGTTGTCCGCCTTTATATTCCCCGGTGCGGGTCACCTTTACCTGAAGAAGTACCTCGCCGGCGCGGTATTGGCCGGCATTTCCCTCACCGCGATGTACCGGGTCGTCTCGGATACCATCGGGAAGGCATACCAGATCAGCGAACAACTGTTGAATGGTGCCGCCCCGCTGGATGCGGGGGCCATCTCGGAACTGGTAGCCGGACAAACCACGGGCAGTGAAGCACGGTCAATGAACATGGCCATGGCTGCATTCATTATTTGCTGGTTAATTGGTATTGTTGACTCGTACCGGGCGGGTCGTGTGCCGGTGGATGGCAGGCAATGATCGCCGTTGATCGGTGAGCGCCTGCTCCGGCAGTCTGTTCCTGTGGCAAAGGTGTGAGCAGGCAGGGGAATGCATGCATGTGCCTCCCCCCGGGAAGGGTACGTTCGCCAGGGTGAGATCCGGGGTTGCAGCACGCTTGTTGTGTCTTCGACCACAGAGCCTGGTGTCAGTAGCTGTGCGAAGCAGGATATCGCGGGGTCAGGAATGGAAAGCACATCACAGCTGGTATGGGGCATAATATTCGGTGCGATCGGCGTGGGGTTTTTTGTCTACGGGAAGCGGCAAAAAGCCATTGTTCCGCTGGTGACCGGTATTGCATTGCTGGTCTTCCCGTATTTTGTCTCGAACCTGTACGCGCTGCTTCTGGTGGGCGCCGGCTTGCTTGCACTGCCCTGGTTTGTGCGTATCTAGCGGGCCCCGCGCGAAAGCCCTTCACATCGATTATCAATTGCAGGACACTTGAGGAGCGCCGACCTCCCGGGCCGGACAGGAAACAGTGCTACCGTATTTACCGGTTATCCGGATGACAGACAGGACTATCGCTACGTTTATGAATGTTTCAGTATTCAGGAGAAAAGGGGATTGTCGGCACCCCGGGAAAAGGGTGCCCGGAATGCGGCTGTCGTGGTTGACCGGCCTGCTGTGGCTGCTGCCGGCCGTTTCCGTCGCTGACAGCGCGCAGCAGCTGTTTGCGGCGCACTGTGCATCCTGTCACGGGCCGGAACGGCTGGGAGCCATGGGGCCCGCCCTGTTGCCTGAAAACCTGCACCGCCTGCGCAAGGACCGGGCATCCGCGGTAATTGCTGACGGACTGCCGGCCACGCAGATGCCCGCGTTCGGCAAGAAACTGACCGCCGCGCAGATCGATACGCTGGTTGGCTACATCTACTCGCCACCGGCAACCCCCCCGGTCTGGGGTGAAAAGCAGATCCGGGCCAGCCATATCGTTTACCCGGCGGCAAAACAATCGAAACCCGGCGACAAACCGGTCTACGACGCTGACCCGTTGAACCTGTTCCTGGTGGTGGAAGCGGGTGATCACCATGTTACCGTGCTGGACGGTGACAGGCTGGTGCCGATCAAGCGTTTCAAGTCGCGTTTTGCGCTGCACGGCGGGCCCAAGTATTCCTCCAGCGGACGCTACGTGTACTTTGCCTCGCGTGACGGCTGGATTACCAAGTTTGACATGTACCGCCTGGAAGTGATCGCCGAGGTGCGTGCCGGGATCAATACCCGCAACGCAGCAGTGTCGGCCGATGACCGCTACGTGCTGGTCGGTAATTACCTGCCGCATACCCTGGTATTGCTGGATGCGAACGACCTGAGCCTGATCAGGATCATTGATGTGAAAGACGATTTTGGTAACAGCTCGCGTGTCAGCGCCGTGTATACCGCGCCACCGCGCCACAGTTTTATCGTGGCGCTGAAAGATATCAGGGAAGTCTGGGAGATCAGCTACGCGGATGAACCGGAGCCGGTCTATAACGGTCTGATGCATGATTACCAGCTCCAGGAAGGACTGGCCGAGACCGGGCCTTTCCCCATTCGTCGAATTCACCTGGACGACTACCTGGATGATTTTTTCTTCGACCCCGACTACCAGTACCTGATCGGGGCGGCACGCAACGGCCATAAAGGCCAGGTAGTGAACCTGGTGGTCGGGCGCAAGATTGCGGACATCGACCTGCCCGGCATGCCGCACCTGGGCTCCGGTATCACCTGGCGCTACAGGGATACCCGGGTGCTGGCCACGCCCAACCTCAAGGAAGGCCTGGTGAGTATCATTGACATGAAGACCTGGAAAACCATAAAGAAAATCAAAACCATGGGGCCGGGGTTTTTCATGCGCAGCCACGAGCATTCGCCCTATGCCTGGGTGGACGTGTTTGTCGGGCCGAACCGGGACGTGGTGCACGTGATCGACAAGCAAACGCTGGAGATTGTCCGAACGCTGCGGCCGGTGCCCGGCAAGACATCGGGGCACGTGGAGTTCACCCGGGATGGTAAAAAGGCCCTGCTCAGTATCTGGGACAAGGATGGCGCGGTCATCGTCTATGATGCGGATACTCTGAAGGAGATCAAGCGCCTGCCCATGAGCAAGCCGGTCGGCAAGTACAACGTCTACAACAAGATCCACCGCTCGGAGGGAACCAGCCATTGAGCCGGCTGATTTCCGTTATTTAAACCCTTGATCTACATCAAGGACAGTAAAAACCGCCTCCCCCAATATGCCTCCATAATACCGTCGATCCCGGATTTGCGGGTCGCGGCGATGGGGATACGGGAGGCAACGTTTGAAGATACAGCCAAAAATCTACCTGGTGGGAGCAGGACCCGGTGATCCGGACCTGCTCACGGTAAAAGCGCTGCGCCTGTTACAGAACGCGGACACCCTGGTGTATGACCGGCTGGTGTCGCGCGAAATCCTCGCGCTGGTTCCGGCCCGCGTTGCGCGTGTATACGTGGGCAAGGCAACCGGCCAGCACACGCTCAGCCAGCAGGAAATCAACGCGCTGCTGGTGGATCTGGGCAGGAAGCATCAGTGTGTGGTACGGCTGAAAGGCGGCGACCCTTTTATTTTTGGACGGGGTGGCGAAGAGGCGCTGGCGCTGGCGCATAACGATATCCCGTTCGAGGTGGTGCCCGGGATTACCGCGGCACAGGCCTGTGCGGCCTACGCAGGTATCCCCCTGACCCATCGCGGCCTGGCCCGCGGTGTGCAGTTTGTTACCGGGCATCGCAAGGATAACGAGGAACTGGTGCTGGATCCTGCAGCGCTGTCCGACCCGGAACAGACGCTGGTGGTCTACATGGGCCTCACCCAGCTGCCGCTGATCGTGCGTGACCTGCTCAATGCCGGCCGTTCGGCGGATACGCCGGCCGCGGTGATCGAGCGTGGCACCACTTCGCGCCAGCGCAATGTCATTACGACGGTGGGCGGGCTGCAGCAGGCGGTTGAACAACACGCCATTGCCTCCCCGGCCATGCTGATTGTCGGCCGGGTCGTTGCGCTGGCAGAGGAGCTGGACTGGTTCGAGCCCTGGGTGCAGGAGATGGAACTCCGGTATGCCTAGAACGCTGTTTTTTATTGGCCTGTGTGCACTGGCGGTATCGGCTACGGCAGAAGCGCTCACCCCGGCACGTCAGGCGGAGTTGCGCAGCCTGGTGCACCAGGATTGTGGCTCCTGCCACGGTATGCGACTGACCGGTGGCCTGGGTCCGGCGTTGACGCCACAGGCGTTGCAGGACAAAAGCCATGAGTTTCTGTTTGCGACCATCCGTGATGGACGGCCGGGCACCCCGATGCCGCCGTGGCGGCCGCTGCTCACCCGCCAGGAAATCGACTGGATCGTTGACTACCTGAAGAGTGCGGGAGCGGCGCCTTGAGGCGATTGCTCGCGATCGTGCTCTCACTGGCTTTTGCCAGCTGCGTGGCTGCCGGGTTGCGCGGTAGCGGCGACCTTGGCGTCGTGGTGGAGCGGGCCAACGGCAGCCTGCTGGTAGTGGAGCACAGTGGCAACAGCCGACTGGCGGAGGTCAAGGGACTCGGTGACCTGTCGCATGCATCAGTGGTGTTTTCGCGTGACGAGCGCTATGCCTACGTATTCGGTCGCGATGGTGGCCTGACCAAAGTGGATATTCTGGAGGGCCGCATTGTAAAACGGGTAATGCAATCCGGTAACAGCATCGGCGGCGCGATTTCCCAGGACGGCAGGCTGGTTGCGGTGTCCAATTATGAGCCGGGTGGCGTGCGGGTATTCGACGCGGACACGCTCGAAATGGTCGCCGATATCCCGGCGGAATATGCGCCGGGAAAATTTTCCAAAACCGTGGGTCTCGTGGATGCCCCGGGCAACCGGTTTGTATTCAGCCTGTATGACGGTGACCAGATCTGGCTGGTGGACATGAACGACCCGCGCAAGCCCCGGGTCACCCGTTTCAGGGACATTGGCAGGGCGCCCTACGATGCCCTGATTACACCGGATGGCCGTTATTACATCGCCGGGCTGTTCGGCGAGGACAGCATGGCCCTGCTGGACCTGTGGCACCCGGAAAAGGGCGTGCGCAAAATACTCGGGGGTTACCTGGCACACGATGACAAATTGCCGGTATACAAGATGCCGCACCTGGAAGGCTGGGCGGTGGCCGGCGACCGGGCATTTGTGCCGGCGGTCGGTCAGCACAAGGTGCTGGTGATCAACACGGACAGCTGGCAGCAGGAAGCGGAGATCAAGGTTCACGGCCAGCCGGTATTCGTCATGGCGAGGCCGGACAGCCGGCAGGTATGGGTTAATTTTGCGCACCCGGATAATGACACGGTGCAGGTGATCGATGCGGAGTCGCTGCGGGTGATAAAAACACTGGTACCCGGCAGGGCGGTGCTGCACATGGAGTTTACACCGCGTGGCGAGCGCCT
>DRQL01000117.1 GCA_011371465.1 Gammaproteobacteria bacterium
AAGCCTGTATACAGTATTTTAATGCAATCATTTCCGCGTACCAGCCCCCGCTTCCGGAAGGGTGGGGCGGGGTAACGGTGCAGTCTCCCCGGCTGCTGTTCATTGTCGGTATGCCGAGATCCGGCACCAGCCTGGTGGAGCAGATGCTCGATTCTCACCCGGAGGTCCAGGCTGCGGGTGAGCTGCCACTGATTACACAATTCGTGGAATCGCTGCCTTCGATTCTGAATACCACGCATCCGTATCCCGAGTGCGTTGCGGAGGTGAACCGGGAGGTTGTGGAAGGGTTCGCCCGGCAATACCTCGACCAGGTAGCCGGTCTGTCCGGGGGAAAGCGCTACGTGGTTGACAAGATGCCGGGCAATTTCCGCTTCCTGGGACTGATCCAGGCGATGTTCCCCGAAAGCCGGGTTATTCATTGTCGCCGTGATCCCCTGGACACCTGCCTGTCATGCTATTTCCACGAGTTCAATGCCAGTCAGAACTACTCCACGGAGCTTGATGATCTCGGCCTGTTTTACCAGGGTTACCGGAAGCTGATGGAGCACTGGGGCAGGGTGCTGTCGCTACCGGTCTTTGACCTCCAGTACGAAGCCCTGGTCCGCGGTACTGAAGAGGTTTGCCAGAACCTGCTCCGGTTTTGCGGGCTGGAGTGGGACCAGCGGTGTCTGCAGTTTTTCGATAACAGGCGTGATGTCGGTACGGCCAGTCACGAGCAGGTCAGGAAGCCCATCTATGCCCATTCAGCAGGCCGCTGGAAAAGTTACCGGAAACACCTGGAACCGTTGAAGGCAGCGCTTGCCCGCCCCTGGCCTGCAGGTTGAGCCTGTAACCCGAACATGAAAATTGAAGGGCAGGCATTATTGTGTTCTTCAAGGTGAGCCCCTATCCTGCACGCCGTAGTATCCTGGTACCTATCCGGAGCCCCGTATGAGTGACGTACTTATGATTCTGCCTGCCAGTGAACCCACCGACATCCGGCTGGTTCGCGTCCCCGACGAGTTCGAGCAACACGAAGCCTACCGCCATGTCACCGGCCTCATTGCAGATATCGAGGAAGAAAATCCCGACTACACCTGGGATGATATCGCCGCGAGCCTGGAAGACCATGGCTTTGAACCGGTGGACTTCATCCTGGGACCGGCGCTGGACTGAGATAACGGCCGAAACCGGGAGTATCAGGTAACCCCGGTTACCAGGGCTTGCTGGTTGTTCGGTAACCAGTATGTAAGGTATCTCATAATTCTGTCGGTAACTCTTACGGATAAGGGCCCTGTTGGAAACCGGTATTCATTCCAACGCCATGAAACGCCTGATTATTAGCGCATCGGCATATATTTTGCATCTGTTTTGGGTTAAAGGCGACCGTGAAGGCCGAAAAGAGTCCGTCGCTCACTATCAAAGACAACGTAATGCTAGGGAAATCCAGGAGGAGAAGGCTTGTGAGCAGAATAATAAATGCGGCGCGTTCGCTTGTGCTGATTGGGCTACTGGCGGCTTCCGGTCTTGCCCAGGCCACGATCTACAATGTGCTCGATGTGCTCCCGGGTGGAAGCGGTTTTAATGCTTCACTGTTTCACAATTCATCCGGCACCAATCCACAGACGGGATCCACCATTTCCGACTTTACCGGTAACGCCGTATCCGGTACGTACAATGACGTGACCGGGCTGCTCGATGTAACGATCGCACTGGATGGTGCCGGCGGGACATTCAACCTGAATGGCCTGCTGGTGTTTTCCGGCACCGGGGAACTGAACGGTAACAGCCAGTTGAGCCTGGTATTCTCCAACCCGACTGCTGCGCTTCATAACGATGAACTTGGCTTTCAGTCGGGTTATGTGTGTTGCGGCAGCAGCGGCCAGGACCCGAACTCGTTTATAGACAGCGGCGGCAACAAGATCATGACGCTGTGGGGCGCGAACTACGGTGGTGGAACGTTCAACGGCGACTATGGCCCCAATCCCCCGCGTGACCTGGGCATGGATTTGCGTTTGAAGCTAACAGCCGTTCCGCTACCGGCGGCCGTCTGGTTGTTCGGTTCCGGGTTGCTGGGGCTGGCAGGTGTAGTGCGACGCAAGAACAGGGCATAGAGGTTAACGTGCACTCATGAAAAAACGGCGGCTTCGGTCGCCGTTTTTGTTGATCTCCCGGCGAAGTCTGTGCCCGGTGTGGCTTTCTGCCGTTTCTACCCGGTGTTACGCATGCCGCTGGCAATGGCGTTGATGGAACGCAGCAGGGGTTCCATCCAGCGGGCCTGTTCCTCTTCTCCCGCATCTTCGTCACGTACGCGGCGCAGCAGCTTGACCTGGATGTGGTTCAGCGGGTCGAGGTAGGGATCACGTCGCGACAGGGACAGTGCCAGCACCGGGTTTTCTTCCAGCATGCAGCAGATATCCGCGACCTGTATGACCATCTCACGGGTTTTGTCGTGTTCTTCGCGGATGCGTTGATAGACAGCCGCCGCCTGTGCCTGGTCTTCCGCCAGCGTGGTGTATTCGTGTGCGATCTCCATCTCGGCCTTGGCCAGTGACATCTGGGTGTTGCTGAGCATGGCGCGGAAGTAGGGCCAGTCGTGGTACATGTGGCGCAGTTTTTCCAGGTTGCCCTCCTGCTGCCGGGCAAATGCCATCAGGGCGCTGCCAATACCGTACCAGGCCGGCAGTGTATGGCGCGATTGCGCCCAGCCAAACACCCAGGGGATGGCGCGGATGGAATCTTTCGAGCGGTCCTGTTTTTTACGGTGGCTGGGGCGTGAGCCGATGTTCAGCAGGCCGATCTCTGCTACCGGTGTAGCCTCATAGAAATAGTCCAGCAGGCCCTCGGTGTGGTCGATCAGGGCGCGGTAGGCCTGCTCGCCCTGTTGCGCCAGCCGGGTCATGATGGTGGCGTATTCTTCCCGGTCCTCGCTGTGCGCCTGCACCACGTTGCGGCTGGCCTTGAGCAGGCCGGTAATGCCCATGGTCAGTTCATACACGGCGGTTTCTTCGTTGCTGTACTTGTAGGACAGCACTTCACCCTGCTCGGTAAACTTGATCTGGCCGTGCACCGTGCCGGCGGGTTGCGACAGGATGGCGTCGTGGGTCGGGCCACCGCCGCGGCCCAGGGTGCCGCCGCGCCCGTGGAACAGCCGGCACTCGACGCCGTGGGCCCTGGAGATACGGATGATCTTCTGTTGCGCCTGGTACAGGCCCCAGCCGGATGCCAGTATGCCGCCGTCCTTGCAGGAATCGGAGTAGCCCAGCATGATTTCCTGCAGGTTGCCGGAGGCCTGCAGCAGGCTGCGGTACACCGGTTCGTCGAGCAGCCGGGTCATGACCTGTTCGATGTGCGCGAGGTCGTCGATGGTTTCGAACAGCGGGCTGATGCGGATATGGCAGAACCATGCGTCGTCCTGGCGACCGGCCAGCCCGCACAGGGAGGCCAGCCACATCAGTTCCAGTACATGGCTGGCGTTGTGGGTCATGGAGATGACGTAGGTGCCGAAAGCATTGGCGCTGACTTCGTCGCGCATGTGGGCCATGACATCCAGTACTTGCAGTGTTTCAGCGGTCGCTTCACTGAGTGCGCTGCGGTCGATGCTTGCAGCCGGCTGGTCCAGCAGCGTACACAGCAGACGGATGCGCTCGTTTTCATCCAGTGCGCCATAGTCTCCGCAAGCCGAAAGTTGCGCGCACAGCTCCTGTACTGCTTCACTGTGGCGGGTCGATTCCTGGCGGATGTCGAGGTGCAACAGGAAGAAACCGAAGGTTTCCACCAGCCGGATCAGGTCCAGCAGTTCTCCCTGGGCAATGTTGTGATCACCGTGTGAATTCAGCGATGCCTCGATCAGTTTCAGGTCATCCAGGAACTCCTGTTCCTGGCGGTACCGGCAGGGATAGGCTTCCCGGTCGGCGGACTCCGGGTGATCGATACGCTCGGCGGTCAGCTCGAGGTTATGCCGCAGGCGGTTGCGCATGATGAACAACATGCGGCGGTAGGGCTCGTGTGCAAAACGGTCGGGGCGGTCGCCCAGTACCTGCGGGCACCATTCCACGTAGTAGTCCAGACGTTCGCGGAATGCCGTGCTGGGCTGCACCAGGCGGCTCGAATAGGTCAGGGTGCTGCGCAGTTTTTCGACCCGGCGCAGGTACTCGCCCAGCACCTCGTGCATGTGCATGCGCAATGCATACTCGGTCGTCTCCGGTTTCACAAACGGGTTGCCGTCACGGTCCCCGCCGATCCAGGAACCGAACTGCAGCAGGCTGGGCAGGTGAATGTCTACCTGGCCGTACACGCGCTGGATGGAATTGTCGAGGTACCGGTACACGCGCGGCACGGCCTGGAACAGACATTCGCGGAAATAGAACAGGCCATTGCGGATCTCGTCGTGCACGCTGGGTTTGTGCACGCGCACCTCGTCCGTTTTCCACAGGATCTGGATCTGGTTACGCAGGGCATCGACGATGTCGGCACGGGCCTGTTTTCCCATCCGCGGGCCGTCGAGCTGTTCGGCGGTCACGAAAATGCCGCGCAGGGTATGCATGACCGCACGGCGTTTCGATTCCGTGGGATGGGCAGTGAACACCGGCAGGTAGAGGGCGCTGTCCAGCAGGGTCTGGATCTGTCCGGCGTCGATACCCGAATCGTGGAATTCGCGCAGGGTGTGGTCGAAGGAGCCGCGCCACAACGGGCCGCCCAGGCGTACCTGGCGCCGCCGCTCCTTGTGCTGGAAGGCCTCTTCCGCAATATTGACCAGGCTGAAATAGATATTGAACGCGCGCACCACGTGGTTCAGCGTGGCGGGGTCCAGCCGGTCGATGGTGTTCGCCATGCGCCTGCGCAGTGCCGGGTTGTCTTCCCTGCGCAGGCGGATATAGCCCTTGCGCAGTTTCTCGACGGCGGCCAGTACTTCGGGCCCTGCCTGGGCCGCCAGCACCTCACCGAGCAGGTTGCCGAACAGGCGCACGCGGGAGCGCAGTTCCTTGTCGCGGGGCGGAGGTGTCACATTTTGTTGCACTGGCATATCCATCAATACGTTACATTCATATCCCGCTCCTGTCCGCGCGGCGGAAGAAGGCGCTCTGCTGGGTGGTCGGGGAAGCCCCCTGGAAACGGGCGCGCCATTATACCTGTTTCCCGGTGAAACGGAGCAGGTACCGGCGAAGCCAGTAAAAAATTACTAATATCAGTTAGTTGGAGACTGTCAGGGTGTCGGTGGACGATGTTTTTCCCGGCCTGGTGCGGGCAACCGGACGCAGGTCGCTCAAACGGGTGTAGAGATCGATGTAGGCCGCCGCGCTGCGGGTCCAGGAGAAGTCTGCGCGCATGCCGGTCAGCATCAGTTGCTTCCAGGCAGCGGGCCTGGCGTAGAGTGCCAGCGCACGGTCAATTGCCTGCAGCAGGTCGGCAGCGCTGGCATCCGTAAACACAAAACCGCTGGCCGTATGCCGCGCCAGGGCCTCTTCACTGGCATCCACTACGGAATCGGCCAGCCCGCCGGTACGCCGCACAATCGGCGGGGTGCCGTAGCGCAGGCTGTAGAGCTGGTTGAGTCCGCAGGGTTCGAAGCGTGACGGCATGAGGAAACTGTCGGCGCCTGCTTCGACCAGGTGGGCGAGGGCTTCGTCGTAGTCGATACGGATACCGATGCGATCAGGGTGCTTCCGGCCGGCTGCGCGCAGGGCTTCCTCCAGCGCGGGCTGACCGGTGCCCAGGATTACCAGTTGCAGCCGGCGCTGCAGCAGTTCCGGCAGCAGTTGCAGGATCAGGTCAATACCTTTCTGTTCGACCAGGCGGCCGACATGACCGAACAGCATGCGTTCAGACTGCACGGGCAGGCCAAAAGCTTTCTGCAGCTCGGCCTTGTTGTTCTGTTTCGCCGCCGGTCGGTGTGCATTGTAGGTGTACGGCAACAGGGCATCCTGCCCGGGGTTCCATACCCGGTAGTCGACGCCGTTCAGGATACCGCTGAGGTGCTGCCTGCGATGTTCCAGCAGCCCTTCCAGCCCGCAACCGAATTGCGGGGTGCGGATTTCCCTGGCATAGGTCGGGCTTACCGTGGTGATGTGGTCTGCGAACACCAGGCCGCCCTTGATAAAGGACAGTTGCTGGTGGTATTCCAGCTTCTCCATGGACCACCAGTCTTCCGGCAGTTGCAGGGAGCGGAAGCGGTCATGGTCGAACAGCCCCTGGTAGGCCAGGTTATGGATCGTGAACAGGGTCGCCGGCCGCGTTGCTTCCAGCGACAGCAGCGCCGGTACCAGGCCGGTTTGCCAGTCATTGCAGTGTACGACATCCGGTTGCCATGCCAGACCGGCGCGATTCAGGGCAACGCGGCATACAGCGCGGGCAAACAGCGCAAAACGCTCGGCATTGTCGGGCCAGTCGTTACCCTCCGGTGTGCTGTACGGCCCGCCGGGCCGGTCAAAGTACGCTGGCGCATCGACCAGGTACAGGGTTACCCGGCTGTGCGGGAGCTGGCCCTGCAACAGGCGAACCGGTGCCGCAGCCCCGGGCAACGGCAGTTCCGCGACGACTTTCAGTCTGCCGGCGTGTTTGATCGCCGGGGGATAGGCGGGCAGGATCAGGCGGATTTCCTGGCGGGAATTCCGGATGGCGCGCGGCAGACTGCCGGCCACGTCCGCAAGACCGCCGGTTTTGACGAGGGGGTGCGCCTCACTGGCGGCAAACAGGATGTTCATGACTGGTACCCGGCTCTTTTATGCGGTAGGTTGCGTGAACACTCTGCCAGCGTCAAGCGCACCGGCGTATGACGTTGCCACCCACTACATATTGATACAAAGGTATGGTCTGAAGACATGGACGATTGTACGTACGTTATATTCGGTGCGACGGGCAACCTCGCCAGGATCAAGCTGCTACCGGCCCTGTATCACCTGGATGCTGCCGGCCGGCTGCCGGAGCGGCTCAAGGTAGTGGGCTTCGGCCGGCGCGACTGGGAAGACGAATACTGGCGCGACCAGGTGCGCGAGAGCATGGCCGGAAAACCGACCGACCCGGAAGTGCTGGAGCGTTTCCTGGCCCGCCTGTATTTCTTTCGCGGCGACCTGGGTGACGAGGCAGCGTACCCGGCGCTGCGGGATTACCTGCTGGATTCGGACCGGTTTTCGCCCAACCTGATTTTCTACATGGCGATACGGCCTGCGGATTTCGGGCTGGTCAGCCGCCAGCTGGGTGCGGTGCAGCTGAACCGGGAAGACGGCGGCTGGCGCCGGCTGGTGATTGAAAAACCCTTCGGGTATGACCTGGAGAGCGCAGAGAGCCTGAACCGGAGCCTGGGCAAGGAGTTCCAGGAAGCGCAGATTTTCCGCATCGATCACTACCTGGGCAAGGGCACCGTACAGAACGTGCTGGTGTTCCGCTTCGCCAACCTGATGCTGGAGCCGCTCTGGAACCGCAACTACATCGACCACGTGCAGATCACGCACTCGGAGTCGCTGGGTACCGAGGGCCGCGCCGGTTACTACGACAGCGCAGGCGCGCTGCGTGACATGATCCAGAGTCACCTGCTGCAGTTGCTCACCCTGGTGGCGATGGAGCCACCGGCCAACCTCGACGCGGAGTCCCTGCGCGACGAAAAAGTAAAAGTGTTGCGTTCCATTCGCCCGATACCGTCGAGCGCCGTGAATGCTCATGCCTTTCGTGCCCAGTACGCGGCAGGCGAGGTCAACGGCGAGAAAGTCCCGGCCTACCTGGACGAACCGGATGTACCCAGGGAGAGCGTAACCGAGACCTACGTGGCGCTGAAACTGCTGATCGACAACTGGCGCTGGCGGAACGTGCCGTTCTACCTGCGCACCGGCAAGCGCATGGCAAAGGGGAATTCGATGGTGTCGATTCGTTTCAAGCACCCGCCGCAACAGCTGTTCAGGGAAACCCAGATCGACCGCCTGAAACCGAACTGGATCCTGCTGAACCTGCAACCCAACGAATGTATCCGTATGGAGATGCAGGTCAAGCAAACCGGCCTGGAGCTGCGCGCGGAAACCACCCGCCTGGATGCCAGTTACTGCGGTATCAACCCCGGCACGCTGGATGCCTACGAGGCCCTGCTGCTGGACGTGATCGACGGTGACCACTCCCTGTTCCTGCGCTACGACGAAGTCAACTGGGCCTGGAAAGTGGTCGACCCGATTCTCAAGAACTGGGCGATGGAGCGTGATTACATCCACACCTACCCGTCCGGCAGCTGGGGTCCGCCGGAAGCGGATCGCCTGTTCGTACGCCAGGACCAGCGCTGGCGCAACACGCTCGAAGACGAAGATGGCTGAGCTCGAAAAGACGCCAGCCTGGCAGGCGCTGCGCGAACACCACGGGCAGATAAAGGACGTGCACATGCGGGACCTGTTCCGCGACGACCCGCAACGCTTTGCACGCTACTCACTGCAGCTGGGTGACCTGCTGCTCGATTACTCCAAGAACCGCATCACCGAGGAGACCCTGGAGCACCTGTTCGTGCTGGCACGGGACAGCGAGCTGCCTGCCTGGATCGAGCGCATGTTCAATGGTGAGGCCATCAACTTTACCGAGCAGCGCGCCGTGTTGCACACTGCCCTGCGCAACCGCAGCAACACCCCGGTGTGCGTGGACGGTCAGGACGTGATGCCGGAAGTCAATCGCGTGCTCGAACAGATGCGGGTATTCACCGAGCAGGTACGCAGTGGCGCGTGGAAGGGCTTCAGCGGGCAGGCCATCACCGATGTTGTCAACATCGGTATCGGCGGTTCGGACCTGGGGCCGGTAATGGTGACCGAGGCGCTGGCGCCTTACGCGGACGGCCTGGCGGTGCACTTTGTGTCCAACGTGGACGGCAGCCAGATCACCGACACGCTGGCCGGCCTGAACCCGGAAACCACCCTGTTCCTGGTGGCGTCAAAGACCTTCACCACCCAGGAAACCCTGACCAATGCCAGGCAGGCGCGCCGCTGGTTGCTGGAGGTTGCGGACGACAGCGCGGTGGCCAGTCATTTCGTGGCCCTGTCGACCAACCGGGAGGCGGTACAGGCGTTTGGTATCGACCCCGACAACATGTTTGTATTCTGGGACTGGGTGGGTGGCCGCTATTCGCTCTGGTCGGCCATCGGGCTGTCGATCGCGCTGTATATCGGCATGGATCGCTTCGAGGAACTGCTGGCGGGCGGACACGAGATGGACCGGCATTTCCGCTCCGCACCGCTGGAGCAGAACCTGCCGGTGGTGATGGCCCTGCTGGGCATCTGGTACCGCAACTTTTTCGGCGCACAAAGCCATGCCATTCTACCCTACGACCAGCACCTGCACCGCCTGCCGGCCTACCTTCAGCAGGCGGACATGGAGAGCAACGGCAAGCGTATCAACCGGAACGGTGAGGAGGTACGCTATGCCACCGGCCCGGTTATCTGGGGCGAACCCGGCACCAACGGCCAGCACGCCTTTTACCAGCTGATTCACCAGGGCACCCTGCTGATCCCGGCGGATTTCCTGGCTGCGGTGAACCCGCACCATGCGCTGCATGACCAGCAGCGGATCCTGTTTACCAATTACGTCGCCCAGACGGAAGCGCTGATGCGCGGCAAGCAGGCTGCCGAGGTTCGCGCCGAGCTATTGGCGGACGGACTGGGTGAAGCGGAAATCGGGCGCTTGCTGCCGCACCGGGTGTTTCCCGGCAACCGGCCCAGCAATTCGCTGCTGTACCCGATCCTGACCCCACACCTGCTCGGCATGCTGATCGCGCTGTACGAACACAAGATCTTTGTGCAGGGCATTATCTGGCGGATCAATTCCTTCGATCAATGGGGCGTGGAACTGGGTAAACAGCTGGCGGGTAAAATCCAGGCGGAACTGCAGGCGGGCGGAGACTGGCAGCAACACGATGCGTCTACCCGCGGATTGCTGGATTTTTATCGGCAACGGGTTCAGGATTAGCACCCCGCGATCGCACAGGTACTGGCGGTCGCGGATCATTCCGGCTAAGGATAGCCATACAACGACAGGGAGATTCTGTTATGGAAACTGCTCGAAAACCACTGGCCACAGATCGTGGCCGCATTGCCAGCGAAGAATACCGGCTCGGGCTGGCCT
This sequence comes from Gammaproteobacteria bacterium, assembly GCA_011371465.1. GTDB lineage: Bacteria > Pseudomonadota > Gammaproteobacteria > DSM-19610 > DSM-19610 > Thiogranum. Next base: position 10,063 of record DRQL01000117.1, read on the forward strand.
TTTTTAAACAGAAAAAATGGAAAACGGCCGCCCGGCATTTCGGCCAGGCCGACCGTAAATCCCGCCGCAGCGACGAAAACTACCATTTGTATACCTCCTACCACGGGCTCGCACTGGTCTACTGTGGCGACGTCAGCGGACTCAATTTCTGCCGGCATGCCGCGGCAGCCGAGCGCTTGAACGCCACAGTATTCCTGAACCTGGCGCTGGCGGAGCTGCGTCTCAGGCACCGCCGGCGCGCCTGTGATGCGGTGAGCGAGGGGCTGCGGCTGGACGGCCGGCATGCCGGCTTGCTGAAAATCCGCAGGAAAATGGGGGTACGCCGCCGGCCCTGCGTGCCGTTCCTCAAACGGGAGAACCCGTTCAATCGGTGGCTGGGCCGCATGACCTACCGGCGGCAGAAAAAGCCGGTGCGGGCCCTGCGTCATGGGAACCGTTGATCAAGCCCCTTATCGTCATCCCGGCGCAGGCCGGGATCCAGCGTTTTCAGTGCCCCGGGCGACGAATGAAACGGCAAAAAAGGCCCCAAAGGGCCTTTTTTGCCGCGCTGCCGGCTTTTTAAGGTGACTGCTACACGCTGTGTTTTCAGCCGGTTTTGACTTGTTATGGCGGGGATTCAGGGGTACCGTGCAGGTGGAAGTCGGCCGGGCAGCCGCTGTGACGCAAGTCACGGAGGAAAGTCCGGGCTCCACAGGGCAGGGTGCCAGGTAACGCCTGGGGGGCGCGAGCCTACGGAAAGTGCCACAGAAAATATACCGCCTGTGTCCGCACAGGTAAGGGTGAAATGGTGCGGTAAGAGCGCACCGCGCGGCTGGTAACAGCCGTGGCAGGGTAAACCCCACCCGGAGCAAGACCAAATAGGGGAGCACTGGCGTGGCCCGCGCTGCTCCCGGGTAGGTCGCTTGAGGTGCGCGGCGACGCGTGGCCCAGATGAATGGCTGTCCACGACAGAACCCGGCTTACAGGCCGGCTTCCTCTTTAATTTACTGATTACCCCTGAAAATTCCTGTAGAATATTTCCCCCTTTCGCAACAGGACAGGCGCGACCGTTTCATGGCTGGCAAGGTATTTGTAAAAACCCACGGTTGTCAGATGAACGAGTACGATTCCGCCAAAATGGTGGACGTGCTGGCGGCTGCGCACGGCCTGGAGCCGGCGCGCTCGGCACAGGAGGCGGATGTGCTGTTGCTCAATACCTGTTCGATCCGCGAGAAAGCGCAGGAGAAAGTGTTTTCCCAGCTGGGTCAGTGGCGTGAACTCAAGGAGCAGCGGCCGGAGCTGATCATTGGCGTCGGTGGCTGTGTCGCCAGCCAGGAAGGCGAGGCGCTGCGCCGGCGCGCACCGTTCGTGGACCTGGTGTTCGGCCCGCAGACCCTGCACCGGTTGCCGGCCATGATCGATGCCGTGCGCGGCAAACGGCAGCCGGTGGTGGACGTGTCTTTCCCGGAAATCGAGAAGTTCGACTGTCTGCCCGAACCCTGTGCGGAAGGCCCGACCGCCTTTCTGTCCGTCATGGAAGGCTGCAGCAAGTACTGTACTTTCTGCGTGGTGCCCTATACCCGTGGCGAGGAAGTCAGCCGGCCGTTCGACGGCCTGATCGCCGAAGCGGTAGCGCTCGCGCAGCAGGGCGTGCGCGAAATCAACCTGCTCGGTCAGAATGTCAACGCCTACCGCGGCGTCATGGCCGATGGCTCGATCGCGGACCTGGCGTTACTGATCACCTACATTGCGGCCATCGACGGCATTGACCGTATCCGCTATACCACCTCGCACCCGCAGGAAATGAGCGACAGCCTGATCAACGTGTATGCCGAAGTGCCGGAACTGGTCAGCCACCTGCACCTGCCGGTGCAAAGCGGGTCGGACCGGATCCTGGCAGCCATGAAACGCAACCATACGGCGCTGGAATACAAGTCCCGGATACGGCGTTTGCGTGAGGTGCGTCCCGACATCAGCATGTCCTCCGATTTTATCATCGGCTTCCCCGGTGAGAGCGAAGACGATTTCGAGCGCACCATGCAGTTGATCGAAGATATCGGCTTCGATCACTCCTTCAGTTTTATCTACAGTCGCCGGCCCGGGACCCTTGCCGCCAATATGCCGGATGACGTACCACGGGAAGTCAAAAAACAGCGCCTGGCGCGCCTGCAGGCGCGTATCCAGGAGATGGCGGCACAGATCAGCGCAGGCATGGTGGGCAGTGAGCAGCGCATCCTGGTGGAGGGCCCTTCCCGCAAGGATCCTGCGCAGATGGCCGGCCGTACCGAGAACAACCGCATGGTCAATTTCGACGCCGGCCCGGAGTTGATCGGGCGCTTTGTGCGGGTGCGGATCAGCGCGGCCCTGCCCAATTCACTGCGTGGCGAGTTCATCGCTGTAGACGACGCCGGCAGTGCCGATAAAGTGGTTAACTGGGGTTGAGCCCCGCCGCATACTGATATCTTGGACCCGGAACCTTCCTCTGTAAGCGTCACCCTGGAGCCCGCTGACAATCAGCGGCTGGCATCGCTGTGCGGGCAGTTTGACGAGCACCTGCGCCAGCTGGAAAACCGCCTGCATGTCGAGATCAGCAACCGGGGCAACCAGTTCCGTATCGCCGGGAGTGACAGCGCGTCCAGCCTGGCAAGTAACGTTCTGCGCGATCTCTATGCGGCGACCGGTGAAGCACCGCTGACCCCGGAACGGGTTCACCTGTACCTGCAACAGGCCGGCCTGGATGCAATGGATGAGCCGTCGCAGACCGATGAGCCGGACCTGGTCATTCACACCCGCCGCAGCCTGATCCGGGCGCGCGGCGCCCACCAGCGCCACTACCTTCGCAATATTCTCGAACTGGATATCAATTTCGGTATCGGTCCGGCCGGGACCGGGAAGACCTATCTGGCCGTGGCCTGCGCGGTACAGGCGCTGGAGCGTGAAACCGTGCGGCGACTGGTGCTGGTGCGCCCGGCCGTGGAAGCCGGCGAGCGCCTGGGGTTCCTGCCGGGCGACCTGACCCAGAAGGTCGATCCCTACCTGCGACCGCTCTACGATGCGCTGTACGAAATGCTGGGTTTCGAACGCGTTGCCAAACTGATCGAGCGCAACGTGATCGAGATAGCGCCGTTGGCGTTCATGCGTGGCCGCACGCTCAATGATGCTTTCGTTATCCTGGACGAAGCGCAAAACACCACCGTCGAGCAGATGAAAATGTTCCTGACCAGGATCGGTTTTGGTTCCACTGCAGTGGTGACTGGGGATATCACCCAGATCGATCTGCCCAAGCACATGAAGTCCGGCCTTAAACAGGTAATGGGCGTGCTGGAAGGCGTGGAGGGGATCGGGTTTACTGCGTTTGACGCGCGCGATGTGGTGCGTCACCCGCTGGTGAAAAAGATCCTGCACGCCTACGAGCGCTTTGAAAAAAACGCGGACGAAAGTCGTGACTGAATCGCGGTCGGTACCCGGCCTGGAGGTGCAGTACGCCGTTGATGCCGACGACCTGCCCACCCTGCAGGAGTTTGAACACTGGGTGGAGGCGGCCCTGCAGCAGGCAGGGAATACAGCAGAATTGACCATCAGGGTGGTCGATGAAGCGGAGGGCAGGCAGCTGAACGCGCAGTACCGGGACATAGACCGGGCTACCAACGTGCTGTCGTTTCCGTTCGAGGCGCCACCCGGCATCGAACCGGATTACCTGGGCGACCTGGTAATTTGCGCACCGGTGGTACGGCGCGAAGCACAGCAGCAGCGCAAGGCGGAAAAGCATCACTGGGCGCACATGGTCGTGCACGGGGTCCTGCACCTGCGCGGTTACGACCACCGGTTCGATACGCAGGCGGAAGAAATGGAAACGCTGGAGAAGCAGATACTGGCGGGTATGGGTATCCAGGATCCCTATCAAACGGACGTGGCGGTATAAAGGAAAACGATGAAAGACGA
>DRQL01000118.1 GCA_011371465.1 Gammaproteobacteria bacterium
GCTGGCGCGCTTCATCACTGAATTTGACTTCTTTTGCAGTCATCGTAAATATCCTCTAAATCTTGAAATTCTGTAAATTTTTACCGACAGATCAGGCTTCTACAACCGCCATGATGTCTTCTTCGCGCATCACCAGCAGCTCTTCGCCTTCCACTTTGACTTCGGTGCCGGAATATTTGCCGAACAACACGGTGTCGCCGACCTTGACGTCCAGCGGCACCACTTTGCCACTGTCGTTGAGCTTGCCGTTACCCGCTGCGATCACGGATCCGCGGATGGGTTTTTCGGTGGCGCTGTCAGGAATTACGATACCACCCGGAGAGGTACGCTCCTCTTCCATGCGCTTGATGATCACTCGATCATGAAGGGGACGAAGGTTCATCAGAAATTACTCCTTTCGCTGCAATGCGTTGGTTAGATACGAGCGCATTATTAGCACTCACCCTTAGTGAGTGCTAATAATAGTCGGCAAACGTCGAGAGTCAAGGGGGAAAGCGCACGGACCGCTCAGTCGTCTTCGCGGCGATACTCGCCTTCGATGGTATAGGGGCCGGAACCGGCCGGCCTGGAAGGCCCGCCAGGCCGCTGGACAGATATAGAAGATTTTTTTAAAAACCAGTGGATTACGGCTTTCCGGACCGGCGGAACCAGGAACAGGAAACCAATGGTATCGGTCACAAACCCCGGCGTCAGCAGCAGCGCGCCGGCAAACACCAGCAACACACCCTCGAACATTTCCGTGGCCGGAATCTGTCCCTGCGCCAGCGCCGAGCGGGTACGCTGCAGGGTCGTCAATCCCTGCAGGCGCAGCAACATGGCGCCCAGCAGCGCGGTAAAAACCACCAGCGCGACGGTGGGAATGGCCCCGATCACGCTGCCTACCTGGATGAGAAAGTAGATTTCGACCAGCGGAATCAACAGGAAAAGCAGGAACAGGATACCGACCGGGTTCATAGGCGCACCATAACTGCTGGTCGGGTCGCAGACAAGCGGGCAGGATCAAGAACCATGTAATATGCTGATATTTTTGTATATTTTTAATATGCCCCTGATTTATCCGTCATTGCGAGCGAAGCGCGGCAATCTCCAACCGATGCATTCCATTGCTGGAGATTGCCGCGCTTCGCTCGCAATGACGTGAAATCCACACTTCCGCGTTTTCCACGCGTTGCGTGGCTATAATAGCCGGCACTGGAACCAGGCTACCCAACCAGAAGCAGGTCCACCATGAGCAGCGCCGAAGAGGTCCAGATCATATTCTGCACGGTTCCGGACCCGGACTGCGGGCAGCGCATTGCCCGCCACCTGGTGGAATACCAGCTGGCGGCCTGCGTCAACCTGTTACCCGGGATCCAGTCCGTATACCGCTGGAAAGGCGAGATCTGCACGGATGCCGAAACCCTGCTCATGATCAAGGCCCGCACTGCCGACTATAAGGACCTGGAAAACGCGATACGGAAGCTGCACCCCTACGAACTTCCGGAAATCATCGCAGTCCCACTGAATAACGGTCTGGCCGGGTACCTGGACTGGGTACGTTCTGTAAAAAACGAGGCGCAATGAGACACTGGTTTCTGGTATTGCTTGCAGGGTGGTTTCCGCTTGCCCATGCAGGCCTGTTTGGTGACGACGAGTTACTTCCCGTTGACGAAGCGTTCGCTTTCTCGGCCACCCGCGAGGGAGAGGACCGCATCCGCGCGGTGTGGACCATCGCGGACGGTTACTACCTGTACCGCAGCAAGTTCCGCTTCAGCACGGACGCAAAAGGTATCCGTTTCGGCAACCCCGTCTTCCCCCCCGGCAAAATCAAGCACGATGAATTTTTCGGTGAAGTGGAAACCTACCGCAAGCAGGTGGCGATCGAGATCCCGGTTATCCGCGCAGCCGATGCGGCAACGCAGTTCGAACTGAAGGTGGCCTCGCAGGGTTGCGCGGATCTCGGTGTCTGCTACCCACCGCACACCCAGGTGGCCAGCCTGGAACTGCCCCCGGCCAAAGTCGCCAGGCAGGAACCCGGCGGTGCGTTGCAGGCACTAAGCAACCTGGGCTCCGGCCTCGGTTTCGGCAACGGTGACGACGAACTGCTGCCACCGGACCAGGCTTTTCAGCTCGAGGTAGCGGTCAGCGATGCCAATCCCCTCACTGCCACCTGGAATATCGCAGAGGGGTACTACCTGTACCGTCACCGCTTCGACTTTGCCATCGAGCCGGTCGATGGCGTAACCCTGCTGCCGGTACAGCTACCGGACGGCGAACACAAGACCGACGAATTTTTCGGCGATATCCAGGTCTACCACCAGCAGGCACAGGCCACACTGCCATTGCAGCGCAGTGGCGATACCGCTACCACCGTTGCGCTGACCGTGAAATACCAGGGCTGTGCAGAACGTGGCGTCTGCTACCCGCCCATCAGCAAGACCCTGAACCTGCTGCTGCCGGCCGCTGCCGCCGCCACGGTGGCCGACGCGGAATCCACGCCGCCGCCACCGACGCATGGCCTGCTCAGCGAACAGGACCGGATTGCCAAACGCCTGACCGAAGGCAACCTGCTCGCCACCCTGCTGGCCTTCTTCGGCTTCGGCCTGTTGCTGGCGTTCACTCCCTGCGTGTTCCCGATGATCCCGATCCTGTCCTCGATCATCGTCGGCCAGGGCGAAAAAATCACCGCCAGCCGGGGCTTTGTGCTGTCGTCCGTGTATGTACTGGCTATGGCGCTGACCTACACGGTGGCGGGCGTGTTCGCCGGGGTGTTCGGCGAAAACCTGCAGGCGGCCTTCCAGAATCCCTGGATCCTGTCCTCCTTCGCCGCGGTATTCGTGCTGCTGTCCCTGTCCATGTTCGGCTTCTATGACCTGCAGATGCCTGCGTTCATACAGAGCCGGCTCACCGACGTCAGCAACCGGCAGAAGGGCGGCAGCCTGACCGGTGTCGCAGTCATGGGTTTCCTGTCGGCGCTGATCGTCGGGCCCTGCGTGGCCGCACCGCTGGCCGGGGCTCTTATCTATATCGGTCAGACCGGTGACGCCATCCTCGGCGGGCTGGCGCTGTTTGCGCTCAGCCTGGGCATGGGCACACCCCTGATCGCCATCGGTACCGGTGCCGGCAAACTGCTGCCCACGGTCGGACCCTGGATGGACAAGATCAAGGCTGTGTTTGGCGTCATGCTGCTCGCCGTGGCCATCTGGATGCTGGAACGCATCCTGCCGGGACCGGTGACGCTGGGACTGTGGGCCACCCTGCTGATCCTGTCCGCGGTCTACCTGCGCGCGCTGGACGGTCTGGCGGTCGAAGCCACCGGCTGGTCACGCCTGTGGAAAGGCGTGGGCGTAGTATCGCTGGTATACGGCATCCTGTTGCTGATCGGCGCTTCGAGCGGTGCGCAGGATCCCTTGCGCCCACTGCAGAACGTACTGGCGGCCCAGTCGTCCACCATGGTGCAGGGCCAGCATGCCGAATTGCCGTTCCGGCGCATCAAGACAGTCGATGACCTGGACCGTGAACTGGCTGCTGCCACGCAACAGGGCAAAGCGGTGATGGTCGACTTCTACGCTGACTGGTGCACCAGCTGCAAGGAAATGGAGAAGTACACGTTTGCGAAACCGGAAGTCCGGCAGGCGCTGGCGGGCATGGTGTTGCTGCAGGCCGATGTCACCGCCAACGATGCCGCCGACAAGGCCCTGCTGAAACGCTTCAAACTGATCGGACCACCCAGCATCCTGTTCTTCGATGCCGACGGCAGGCAACGCAAGGAGCTGGCGCTGGTCGGCTACAAGCCGGCGGATGAGTTCGTGCAGCACGTGCAGGTGCTGCAGTAACGCGCGAGAAAGAACGGCAGGCTGTGATCAGACCATCACGCGGGTGAAACCAGCCGTCATGACGGCGACTACTCCAGGGACGGGCTACTTCAGGTTGTATTTCTTGATCAGGTCGTACATGGTCGGGCGGCTGACGCCCAGCAGTTCGGAGGCCTGTGAGATCTTGCCACCGACGTGACCCATGGCGCGCACGATGGCCTGGCGTTCGGCCTGCTCGCGGATCTCGCGCAGGTTGAAGGTACGGGTATCGTCCAGACCGGCGCCACCCAGTTCCAGGTCGGATACCGATATCTGCTTGTGCTCGGCCATGATCACCGCGCGTTTTACCCGGTTCTCCAGCTCGCGGACGTTGCCGGGCCAGGGATAGGCCTCGATGGCCGCCAGTGATTCCTTGCTGAAGCGGTGCTGCTGCTTGCCGATCGACTTGCTGAATTTTTCCAGGAAGACCCTGGCCAGCAACAGGGTGTCGCCCTCGCGCTCGCGCAAGGCCGGGATGCGGATACTGATTTCACTGATGCGGTAGTAGAGATCCTCGCGGAACTCCTTTTCACGCGCCAGCTGCGGCAGGTCCTTGTGGGTTGCACAGATGACACGTACATCCACCGGGATCTCCTGGCGCCCGCCGACACGCTCGATGACACGCTCCTGCAAAAAGCGCAGCAGCTTGGCCTGCAGCGGTAACGGCATGTCGCCGATCTCGTCCAGGAACAACGTACCGCCGCTGGCCAGTTCGATTTTACCCTGCGTCTGTTTTACCGCGCCGGTGAATGCGCCTTTTTCGTAACCAAACAACTCGCTTTCCAGCAGGTTCTCGGGGATGGCCGCGCAGTTGATGGCCACGATCTTGCTGTCGGCCCGCCCGCTCATGGCATGCACCGAACGGGCGATGAGTTCCTTGCCGGTACCCGATTCACCAAGGATCAGCACCGTCGCATCCGATGGCGCCACCTTTTCCACGGTGCTGCACACCTTCAGCATCTCCGGGCTGCCGGTGATCACGCCTTCCAGCGAGGAATCCCCCCCGGTTACGTGCAGGCGCTGGTTTTCGTCCTCGATTTCGCGGAGGCGGTAGGCCCGGTTGACGATAAAGCCCAGCAGATCGGCATCGATCGGTTTGTAGAAAAAATCGTAGGCGCCCATGCCCACCGCCTGCAGGGCGTGCTGGCGGTCATTGTTGCCCGTCACCACGATCACCTTGGTCGCAGGTGCACGGGTGAGGATGGTTTCGAGTGTCTGGAAGCCCTCGCTGGTGCCGTCGGCGTCGGGCGGAAGTCCCAGGTCGACGGTTACAACGGGTGGGCGATGCTTTTCAAGTTCTGCCAGCGCGGTTTCCCGATCACCCGCGATGATGACGTCATAGCCTTCGAAACACCATTTCAGCTGGGTCTGTAATCCCGGATCGTCCTCAACAACGAGCAGTTTCCTTGAATTGGCGGTCATCGATCTTCCCATTATTGCTATTGTCGGAGGACTTTACACTATTTTTGGTTTCTTCGCTAATTGGAATACGCATGCGGAACGTGGTGCCCTCGGCCACGCGGCTGATGACTTCCACCTCGCCGCCCAGACCGCGCACAAAATCCCGGGTCTCGTAAGCACCGATTCCCATTCCCGATTTTCCCTTGGTGGTGGTAAAGGGCTTGAACAGGCCATCGCGCATGAACGCTTCGTCCATCCCCTCACCGTTATCCTGCACCTCGATGACCGCCTGGTCGTTTTGTTTAAACAACCGAACAATCACCATGCCGTCGTCCGGCGTCGCGTCCTGGGCATTGCGGACCACGTGACCGATCACGGCCGACAGGCGCTCACGATCACCCAGTACGTGCAGGCCGGTAGCCTGGCAGTCCATCACGGGCACGGGCAAACCCGCGGACATGGTCCTGACTACATCGTCCAGCACCGCACAGAGATCCAGCTGCGACACGTTCTGTTCCGGGTCACGTCCGCTGCGCAGGTTGGTCAGCAGGCGGTTCATTTTGTTGACCGAGTTTTCCACCGTCTGGATCGCATCTTCCATGAACTGCGGATTGTTCTTGTGCCGGGCCGCGTTGGAAACCACCAGGGAAAGCTGGGCGATCAGGTTCTTGAGGTCGTGCATGACGTAGGAGGACAATTTGTTGCAGGCTTCGAACTGCCTGGCCTGCGACAGCGCCATGGCGGCATCCAGCTGTGCCAGGTGCGCCGCGGACTGGCGACCGATAATGCGCAGCAGGTCATAATCCTCCCAGTTCAGCCGGTGGGTTGCGGGAGGGCGCGCCAGTACCACCATGCCCAGCAGGCGATCATGAAACACCAGCGGTGTAATCAGCCAGGCATTTTCGATGTCGGCAAACCAGTCCGGCAACTCCAGGCCATGATAGACACCGGGGTCATGCCGGTATTCGTCGCAGTTGATGACCCATTCTTCTTCGCTGAGGTACTGTGTCAGTGAACTGTCGCCACTCAGGAAAGTGGCGGATGCCGGCATCGGCATCTGCCAGTTGGCCACCAGCTCGTAGCGGTGCCCGTCCCGGTATTGCCACAGCAACCCGCCCGGGCACTGGTAGATATCGGCAATGGCCTTGATGGTCCTTTCACGCAATTGTTCACCGGGTTCTTCGGAAGTCAGCGTATGGATAAAACGCAGCCATTCCTCGCGGTACTCGAACTTGTAGTGAAAAAAGTGCTTGTTGATCATCACCCGCAGGCTGGCGCGCAACTGGGCCGAGAACAGCAGGATCGACAGCATCAGTATGGCGCCAAACAGGAAGATCACCTGCGCGATCGTGCCCCAGGTGCCGCCGTATTCACGAATGACATAGCCACCGGCGCCCATGGCCAGCAGGTAGATACCGGCGCCCATCAGCGCAGCGGTATGAAACACGACGCGCCGTGAAATAAAGATGTCCAGCGACCAGTGCGGGTCGCGGACCGCGGCAATCCCGATCACGGGCACTACCAGGGCATTGATAAAACCACGTGCATTCCAGAGCGCCGGGTCAACGCCGTTGAACAGCAGGGCGTGGGAATACAGGTAGAAATCGTAGACAAACAGGGCGCCCAGCCCCATGCACAGGTACTTCACCGAGCGCCTGGATTCGGAGCGGGCGTTGCGGATCAGCTGTTCGACCAGCACGAGACCGACAATCGCCATGACCAGGAACCCCGCCAGCAGGAAATCCAGTCCGGCGGGTGCGGACATCGCCCCGCCCGAAACAATGCGGAACAGGACCAGCATCACCAGGAAAAGCGTGTAGGCCGCCAGCACGCTGAGGGTGCGCCGGCGGTAACGGGCGGCTTCCGCCGGTTTTGTGTAGGCGGCGCTTAGAATATGGACCAGGAAGGCCAGCAACGCGAGGTTGCGGAGCGGTTCGAGCAGGTAGGGTACGGCAAACAACGAATCATGGTGTACCACGTAGGCGGTAACGGCCATCCATACCGAGCTGACCAGCGACGCCACCATTAGCGCCACCTTGTGCGGCCGTCCGCGCTCCCCGGTCATCAGCACCAGCGACAGGATCAGGAAGACCCCGGAACCGATGGCATAGCTGATTGTGCCGATATTATCCATTCAGATTGATTCCCGGCATTGCAAGGCGGCCCGGCAGGCCGTCAGGACCACACTATAAGTGGCGGCTATTTAAAGC
>DRQL01000119.1 GCA_011371465.1 Gammaproteobacteria bacterium
GGCAGGCTGTCAATCACTATCCGCGGGCTGGCGGCAGCATTCGTGTTTGACCTGCCCGGGGGTCACTTGTAACGTACCCGGCCGGAACAGCGGAGAGCAAACGTGGCCAAACGCAGTGCAAAAAAACCCGATTTCGAAACCGCCCTGGCGGAGCTCGAGGCATTGGTGGAAAAAATGGAACAGGGCGACCTAAGCCTGGATGAATCGCTGCAGCAATTCGAGCGCGGTGTTCAGTTGACGCGCTCCTGCCAGCAGGCGTTGCAGGAGGCCGAACAGAAAGTCCAGGTACTGCTGCAGAAGGACGGACAGGACTCACTGGAACCGTTTGCCGGCGATGACGCTGAGTCCTCCTGAGCTGGGCGCCTTTGCCGTCCAGTGTCAGCAGCGCGTGGAATCCGCGCTGCAGCGCTTTCTGCCAGCGGAAACCACCCTCCCTACCCGACTGCACCAGGCGATGCGCTACGCGGTGCTGAGTGGCGGCAAGCGCATTCGTCCCCTGCTGGTCTACGCCGCAGGACGGGCCGTGGGAGCCGCTGATGAAGCGCTGGACGTCGCCGCCTGTGCCGTGGAGTGTATGCACACCTATTCGCTGGTACACGATGATCTGCCGGCCATGGACAACGATGACCTGCGACGCGGCAAACCGACCTGTCACAGGGAATTCGGCGAAGCCGAGGCCATCCTCGCAGGCGATGCCCTGCAGACCCTGGCCTTTGCGCTGCTGGCACACGAACGCATGGGAGCGGTAAGCCCCGAACAGCGTCTGCAGATGATCGAACGCCTGGCGCTGGCCTCCGGTTCGCGCGGCATGGCCGGCGGCCAGTCCCTCGACCTGGCGGCAGTCGGCAAACAGCTGGATATCGCCGAACTGGAGGATATGCATATCCACAAGACCGGTGCCCTGATACGGGCATCGGTGTTGCTGGGCACCCTGTGCGCCGACACATTCAGCCCGGAACAGCGCCGGGCCCTGGATCATTACGGGAAATACATCGGCCTGGCGTTCCAGGTCCAGGACGACATCCTGGATGTGACCGGCGATACCGCGCAACTGGGCAAGACGGCCGGGGCCGACCGGGCCCTGAACAAACCGACCTACCCCGCTCTGCTGGGCCTGGCCGGCGCCCGCGAACGGGCCGGCGAACTGCACCGGGCCGCCATTGACAGCCTGGCCGGCCTGGACGAGGCGGCGGCACCCTTGCGCTGGTTGTCCAGTTACATCGTAGATCGCACCAATTAGCCCCGATTCGCCTTGATTTACCGGCAAATTGCTGTTTTTACTTGCCAGCACCGCGTCAAGCGCCGATAATTCCCGTCTCTTTGCTGTACGCCCTCATATGAAACCCACCGCCCACCAGCCTCTGCTGACCCGTATCGATTCTCCGGCCGACCTGCGGACCCTGCACGAGACCGAACTGGCCACACTGGCCGATGAGGCGCGCCGTTTCCTGATCGAGTCGGTCGCCAAATCCGGCGGCCACCTGGCAGCCAACCTCGGCGTGGTGGAACTGACCATTGCCCTGCACTACGTGTTCAACACCCCGGATGACAAGCTGGTATGGGACGTCGGACACCAGAGCTACCTGCACAAGATGTTCACCGGCCGGCGCGGGCAGATGCACAGCCTGCGACTGAAAGACGGGCTGGCCGGCTTCCCCAGGCGTGCGGAAAGTCCCTACGACAGTTTTGGCGTCGGCCATTCCAGCACCTCGATCAGTGCCGCCCTGGGCATGGCCATCGCTGCCGCGCAGGACCACAGCCAGCGCCGCGTGGTCGCCGTTATCGGCGACGGCGCCATGACCGCCGGACAGGCCTTCGAGGCCCTGAACCACGCCGGCACCCTGGACGCCAACCTGCTGGTGGTCCTGAATGATAACGACATGTCGATCTCACCCAACGTCGGCGGCCTGTCGAATTACCTCGCCCGCATCCTGTCCGGGCGCCTGTACTCCACCATGCGTGAGGGCAGCAAGAAAGTCCTGCAGAACATGCCTTCGATGTGGGAACTGGCGCGCCGTGCCGAAGAACACATGAAGGGTATGGTCATCCCCGGCACGCTGTTCGAGGAACTCGGCTTCAACTACATCGGTCCCATCGACGGTCACGATATCGATGCCCTGGTGAAAACGCTGGGCAACATCCATCAATTGAAAGGGCCGCAGCTACTGCACGTGGTCACCCGCAAGGGCAAGGGCTACCTGCCGGCGGAACAGAACCCCTGCAAGTTTCACGGGGTGGGCCGCTTCGACCCGGAAACCGGGCAGGGCACCGCGGCGGCCGGCAACGCAAAAACCTATACCGGCGTGTTCAGCGACTGGATCTGCGATATGGCGGCACAGGACGAGCGGCTGGTCGCTATCACGCCTGCCATGCGCGAAGGTTCCGGCCTGGTCGCCTTCTCGGAACAGTTTCCGCAACGGTACTTTGATGTCGCCATCGCCGAGCAGCACAGCGTCACCCTGGCCGCCGGTATGGCCTGCGACGGCCTGAAACCGGTGGTCGCCATCTACTCCACTTTCCTGCAACGCGCCTACGATCAGCTGATCCATGACGTGGCCCTGCAAAACCTGCCGGTACTCTTTGCGATCGACCGGGCCGGGCTGGTGGGCGCGGACGGCCCCACTCACTCGGGCAACTATGACACCAGCTTCCTGCGCTGTATTCCCAACATGACCCTGATGGCCCCGGCCGACGAAAACGAATGCCGGCAGATGCTGTCCACGGGCTTCCGCCTGGACGGCCCGGCCGCCGTACGCTACCCGCGCGGCGCCGGACCCGGCCGAGCGACAGACCCCGGCCTGGAAGGACTGCCGGTCGGCAAGGCGGAGATCTGCCGCCACGGTAAAGAGGTCGCCCTGCTGGTCTTCGGCAGCCCGTTGTCCGAAGCGCTGGTGGCCGCGGAACGCCTCAATGCCACCGTGGTTAACATGCGTTTTATCAAGCCCCTGGATGAAAACTGCATCCTCGAGCTGGCCGCCGGCCACCAGGTACTGGTCAGTATCGAGGACGGGGCGGCAGCCGGTGGCGCGGGCAGCGCCGTGGCTGAGTTCCTGGGCCAGCACGGCAACCCCGTGCCGCTGGCCATACTGGGCATCCCGGACCGCTTCATCGAACACGCCAGCCGCGAGCAGCAGCTCGCTGAATGCGGGCTCGACGCTGAGCATATTTACCAGCGTGTTCAACGGGAATTGGCCGGCAGAATTGCAACCCTGCGGGCGGTCGATTAATATTTGACCCTTTCAGTCAGGAATTACCGTGGCCGGGTGCTACACCTTGAAAATTCTCACGGATTTTGCATCCGCGCACACCCTGCGTGATTACCCGGGCGCCTGTGCGCGCATGCACGGTCACAACTGGAAAATCGAGGTGGAAGTAACGGCCGGCACACTCGATTCGATCGGCATGGGCGTGGATTTCAAGGTGATCAAACAGGTGACGAGGGATCTCGCCGGCCAGCTTGACCACCGCTACCTGAATGACCTGGAACAGTTTGCCGAAATCAATCCGACGGCGGAAAACATCGCTGCCTGGTTTTACCACGCCCTTTCGGAAAAGCTGAACAACGACCGCATTGCGGTGCATGCCGTCACCCTGTGGGAAACTGAACGCGCCTGCGTGCGTTACGCCGAGGAAAAATCATGAGTAAACCGGATGCGGCAACACCCATCAACGATTCCATCGCTGATGTGCAGAACAGCCTGGATACCCGGCATATCGCCATCGACAAGGTCGGCATCAAGGACATCCGCCACCCGGTGCGCGTCAAGGACCGCAGTGAGGGCGAACAGCACACCATCGCCAACTTCAACATGTATGTGAACCTGCCGCACAACTTCAAGGGCACGCACATGTCACGCTTCGTGGAAATCCTCAACCTGCACGAGCGCGAAATCAGCGTGCAGTCGTTCCGGGAAATGCTGGGCGAAATGACGGAACGCCTGGAAGCGGAAGCCGGTCACATCGAAATGACTTTCCATTACTTCATCAACAAGACCGCACCCGTATCCCGGGTGCAGAGCCTGCTGGACTATGAAGTTTCCTTCATCGGCGAGATACGCGACGGCGAGCCGGAGATGAAAATCAAGGTCGTCGTACCGGTGACCAGCCTGTGCCCCTGCTCCAAGAAAATTTCCGAGCGTGGCGCACACAACCAGCGTTCGCACGTCACCGTCACCGCCACCACCTGTGACTTTGTCTGGATCGAGGAACTGATCGAGATTGTGGAAAACCAGGCCTCCAGCGAACTGTACGGTCTGCTCAAGCGACCGGATGAAAAATACGTCACCGAACGCGCCTACGACAATCCAAAATTCGTGGAAGACATGGTGAGGGATATCGCCGCTGTCATGAACGCGGATGACCGCATCTGCGCCTATATCGTGGAATCGGAAAATTTCGAATCCATCCACAATCATTCCGCCTATGCGCTGATCGAGCGCAACAAGAAAATCGACAACCTGGTCGATAACTGACCTACGCTGCCCGATCACTTTTTTCGTCCCGCCCGTTGAAGCAACGCCGGCAGGAAGAATACACTGGCCCTACCATGCCCAAGCGTATCCCCCTGAACGGAAAAACTTCCGGCGCAGCACGCAGGCTGATGCTCGAATCCGCCCTGTTCGGCAGCCTCGACGATGACCAGCTCGATACATTGCTGCAACACACCAGCCAGGCCATGCTCGAGGAGGGACAGATCCTGTTCGAGCAGCAGCGGCCGGCCAGTGAAATCTTTATGCTGCAGTCCGGCCAGATCAAGCTGATGCGCACTTCCCCCGAGGGACAGGAGAAAGTCATCGACCTGATCCTGCCCGGGAACACCTTTGCCGAAGCCATCCTGTTTTCCGGCGCCAGCGTCTACCCGGTAAGCGCGGCCGCGCTGTGCGACAGCGAACTGCTGTGCTTTGACGCAGACACTTATGCCGGCATCCTGCACCAGTCAACCGATGCCTGTTTTTCGATCATGGCGCAGCTGAGCCGCCGCCAGCACTGGCTGATCGCAGAGATCGACCGGTTGACGCTGCACAATGCCACCTTCCGGATTATCGCCTACCTGCTCGACCAGGTTCCCAGCACCCACCTGGGCAGCTCGGAAGTGCGCCTGAATACCCCCAAACACGTAGTCGCCTCGCGGCTGTCCATGACCCCGGAAACGCTGTCGCGCACACTGTCACGGCTCAGCCGGGACGGACTGATTGACATCAACGAGCATTCCGTGGTTCTGAAGGATCTCGGGCAACTGCGACGTTATGTACAGGGATGCATACATTGACAGCCTTTCTCTACAGAAAAGCGTACAGCTCGCTCAGCATTTCGCGCAGGTCTTCACTGGCGAAGCGGCCATCTAAATCACTGCCGGGCACCTGCAGGTCTGCAAAATGTGCCGTGAACAGGTCCAGCTGTTGCTGTTCATCCAGGTGCCGGATGTCCCCGGCGGGCGTATCGAGCCTCCGCAGCGCCGCGTCAATATCCCCTATGCGCCGCCCCAGCCGGGTGAGCGCTTCAGTGAGCTGTTCCAGTCGATCCACCTCCGACAGGTCACCGGAAAGCACCCGGATACTGAGATAGCAGGACTCCGCGTACATCACGATCAAGTCCTGCTCGGCTTCCAGCCGGTCATCCAGCTGCTTTTTCACGAATGGATTTTCCATAAACTGCGTGCCGCTCCTGTCACGTCCGAAGGACTCATCAGGTTCTCGGACTGATTCACGGGAATCTTTACCGGAACAGCTGCCAGCGGCACCCGGGCGACAGGGAAAACTCAATACTATTAATTTGTTGTGGTATTTTCCTGGAAACTGTGTACAGTAAATCCCCGACGGGCCGACACAGGATGTACGCATGCGTAAACATTCGGGCAGGAATTTGGTTTCCAGGTTATCCAGATTACTCTTCTATACGGCCGCGGGATTCCTTGCCGTGGTATCCGCACAGGCGACGCACCAGGTCGAAGAAATCGCAGACCCCTCGCTACCGGACATTGCCGCGGTTCACTTTGAACCCGGAAGAACCCCCGTCATCCTCTACAATCCCATCCTGTGCCGACAGGCCGGCCCGGCACTGTGCGAGTTCTACCGCCAGCACGAATACGGGCACATTGAACTACAACACTATAAACGCGATGACCTGACCGCCCGGGAAAAGGAAAGCGAAGCCGACCGCTGGGCGGCCCGGCATGCCCCGTTAGCAGCCGTGATGGCTGCCTACCGGTTTTTTTCATCCGGTGGCGGCACCACACCTGTTCACGGCAACAGCCAGGAGCGCGCGGCGCGCTTGCTGACACGCACAGAAAAGATTCAGGTCGCCCGATCCCCGCTGGCTATCAGCGCCAGGGCATTGTGATACAGCCCGTACGATGCGTACCGGCAGCCTGCGAGTGCAGCGCGCAATTTGATTCGGCACCACCCGTTACTACCTGATAAAAAACCACATTCCCGGAAGCCGGTCAAACCCGGAGGACTGGTTCTGCCGGTCTTCATATCAGCGTTTGGTGAAATATCCGGCATCGGTGTAGAGTTGGCCTGGTTACAAACCCAAAATAAAAGGCTGGCAATACCTTCGGGGATCGCTGATTAGTCAGGATTGTCCCGTTGGACACGGTGCGCGGCAATCTGCCTGCACCCATTGAAGCCAGGCGTGCAACGAGGAATCCATTCAGCGGTTCCAGAATACGGGATCTACGGAGGATCGATGATGAACCAGAAAAAATACCGCTCTATCTGCGGCGATCGCTATCGCTCTGGGCATGTCCAGTTTCACAACGCATGCCAGCCTGACCAGCAGCGCAACGCTTGATTTTACCTTGGGTACGTCTCAGGTAGTCGGCTGCAACTACGGGACTGTACCACCCTGCAATACCAGCGCTTATAACTCGACGGATATTGTCGGTTCATACTTCGCGATCGATTCCAACGCCAATGATTTGATGACACCTAACGAGAAACACCCGATTGAATCATTCAATGGCATCCACATCGGCTCGATACAGTCAGCCAGCGGCAGCCACTCCGGTCCCATCGACGGCTCCGAAAACCCCAACATCGACAAGCCGTTTGAATTCTTCGGCAATACCGGCATGCACCAGACGACCAGCCCGATCACGGACCTGACTGGCAGCGGCTCTACGCGGGTACTGGATTTTTCGGGATGGAGCTGGCTGTGGGACGGCACCGAGAATATCCCGCTGGTTGCAACCAGCCCCACCACGATCGTGTGCGATACGTCATCCTGTTCAGACGGCAGTAACTATACCATTGACGGTGCATTTCATATCAATGGCGCCGCATTCACCTCGGTCAGTTACGTCCTGCACCTGGAAGGCACTGTCAGCAGCGTTCCGATTCCTGCTTCGGCATGGCTGTTCGGCTCCGGCCTGGCAGGCCTGGCAGGCGTTGCGCGTCGACGCAGGAAAATACGTTCATAGGAGAAGGGTAGGACGGAACTGCCTGAAGTGACAGCCAGCCGCTGCGTACAGGTCTGTACATATCCGGTATCCGCGCCGGGACGGATACCGGCAGGCGAATTATTCTCCAGCCCCGGACTGATCAGAAAAAATGACGCTGTACAGGGAACATCCTCACTAGCGATCAGGGTCCAGCCGCACCGCTTCCAGCTGCACGCCCAGGGTCCCCCGGGGCAGAAGCAGGCTCATGCGTGCACCATCCCGTAAAACCTCGACATTGATATAACTGCCAATATCGCCTTCCAGGGTAGCCTTGCTGAGATCAGATGCAGTCAGTATTTTCCGGTCTCCGTAATACAGGACGACATCATCTTTGTGGATACCGTTTATTTCTGCCGGAGACCCGGCCATTACTGAAGATGCCTTGACCCGATTGTCCTGCCCGCTCGCGAACAGATAACGATCATAGGCATCGTCACCCAGTTCGGAGCGCAGGGTAACTTTCTTCTGTCGCAATTCGCGCAGTTCAGCCGCATACCGTTGCCTGTCCGCCGGCGCACTGCGCTGCATCAGGTTTCTCAATTCCAGGCTTCTGAATTCCTGCCGGCCAATACGCCGCAGAATGTCATCGGCAGCCTCCGGACTCACACCGGCAGAGACCAGCACATCCCGGTCAGGGGGCAAGGGTGTACGCTGTCGACCTGATTTTTTCGGCGGGATCTGCATTTGACGATCCGCACGCTCCGCAACGGTTGCCGGCTCTGTTGCAATTTCATTCAACCGGCTTTCAAGCCGGCTGATCTTTTCCTGCATATGTTCAACCCGCC
>DRQL01000120.1 GCA_011371465.1 Gammaproteobacteria bacterium
ACGTCGGGTTACGGCACTGCGTGCCTAACCCGACCTACGCGGTTTGATTCCGGCCGGGGCACGGATGTCTACGAGCTGTTCCTGCTGAACCCCGTAGGTCGGATTAGCGTCAGCGTAATCCGACAATCCAACGTCGGGTTACGGCACTGCGTGCCTAACCCGACCTACGCGGTTTGATTCCGGCCGGGGCACGGATGTCTACGAGCTGTTCCTGCTGAACCCCGTAGGTCGGATTAGCGTCAGCGTAATCCGACAGCGCAGCGTCGGATTACGGTACCGTCCGATCAATTCCCGCAGGAGCCGGTTGGGTTACCCGGCGTGTCAGGGTAGACTCGCCTGCATGGCAGAAACACCCCGCAAGCTCACCATCGGACGTCTCGCCGACCAGGCCGGCGTCAATGTCGAAACCGTGCGTTATTACCAGCGCATCGGCCTGATCGATGAACCGCCGAAACCGGCACAGGGATACCGGGTGTACCCGGAGGACGCAGTGTCACGCATCCGTTTCATCAAACGCGCCCAGGACCTGGGCTTCACGCTCCGGGAGGTGACCGACCTGCTGGCGCTGAATGATGGCGACTGCAGTGAGGCGCGCAGTATGGCGGAACAGAAACGTACGGTGATCGAGGACAGGATACGCGACCTGCGCCGCATACAGCGCGCACTGGACGGCATGATATCGGCCTGCCGTATCAGTGAAGCGGAATGCGCCCATTGCGCCCTGATCGAGACCCTCAGCAGCCCCGACTGAGCGGCTGTCAGGCCTTGCGTGCCTCGATCACCGCGGAGATCACGTAGTCCTCCACACCGCTGCCCGGTGCCCAGTCGCGGATGAATTCCCTGGACTCGTCTTTCGGTTCGATACGAATATCGACAAACCCCGCTGCGTCGAGCAACGCCTCCAGCTCGTCGATTTTCGATGCGCCCGCCACACAGGCGGAGTGCAGGTAAGGGTCATTGCGCATGTTTTCGGGTAAATCGGCGCTGGCGACCACGTCCGAGATCGCCAGCCGGCCACCGGGCTTCAACACCCGGTGCGCTTCGCGGAACACCCGGCCCTTGTCCGGCGAGAGATTAATGACACAGTTGGAGATAATCACGTCGATGCAGTGGTCGGCAACCGGCAGGTTCTCGATTTCCCCCAGCCTGAACTCGACGTTCCCGAATTGTGCCTTTTCGGCGTTATCACGCGCCTTGCTGACCATGGCGGGGGTCATATCCACACCGATCACGTGTCCTTCCTGCCCGACTTCCTGCGCGGCCAGGAAGGCATCAAAACCGCCGCCGCTGCCCAGGTCGAGTACGGTCTCGCCGCTGCGCAGGCTGGCAATCGCGCGCGGGTTCCCGCAGCCCAGGCCCATGTCAGCGCCGTCCGGCACGCTGTCCAGCTCCTGTTGCGAATAGCCGAGGCGGGTGGAGATCAGGCGGTTGATCTGTGCGTCGTCCGACACACCACAGCAGGAAGACGCTTCACCGCAGCCACCCGCGCTGTTGCTTGCCTCGGCGACATCTCCGTAGGCGCTGCGGACCGTGCGACGTATTTCATCGTGTTTTACCTGGCTCATTTTCCATGACTCCTGTTTGGCTGTTTCAGCCTGATACTGGCAATAATAGACTCATTGCTGCCCCGTTACCTTTAGAAGCGAGCGCACCGGTGAGGACATGGAACCGGTATCGCTGGATCAAGACCGTCTGCCGCAGGGATGCGGCAGTCGAGCGGCCAGGGATGGCAGGTGTTGCGTGTCTTGAGCCAGCGATACCGATTTTATGTCCGGGTTGCTCCATGCAGCTCAAAACGTATGTGCTGTGTACGTTTCAACCGCATGAGCGACCGGTTAACGGGACAGCCATGTAATAGACTCATACTTTCACCGACCCGTACAACGCATGCAAGCGCTCAAGATCCTCGCGGGTGTCCAGGTCCCACAGGGTTTCCAGTTCGGTACAGCTCCTGTTCAACCAGCGCAGGCGTCTGCGCGTCTGTTGCATGACATGCGCGGTGCTCCAGCGCATGGCGCTGAACAACTTTGGCTCTGCATACCGCGCGCCCACCAGCACGTAACCACCGTCCTCCGCGGGACCGAATACGAATTCGCTGCCGCGACGCAGTGATTCACAGGCCTGTGCCAGGTAGTCAGCGCTCATGAGCGGACAGTCCGTGCCGATCAGCACGGCGAAGTCCGCCTGCTCCAGCGCATTGCGGATAGCGTGATACATCCGCATACCGAGGTCCGTTCCCTGCTGGCTGACAATGGCAAGGTCATGACGCTCGCCCAGCGCAATAAAGTCGGGGTGGGCCCCGTCCACACACAGGGTTACCGGTGCCAGCGCAGCCTGTACCGACGTGCAAACGGTCTCCTCCATCAGCCGCGCGTAAAGGGCGGCGGCTTCCTGCCCGCCGATACCGGCGGCGAGCCGGGTCTTGACCCGTCCGGCCAGTGGCGCTTTGGCAAACACCAGTATCCGGCCTTCCGGGTAACGCCAGTCAAGCGGGTCAGGCATAGTGGCGTGCCAGGCGCGCGGCCGGGACCCCCAGGAACCAGGCCAGCCGCAGCGACCACATCAACAGAATCGTGCGCAGCACGCCCCGCGCTTCCCAGCGCCGACTGGACGTGGTCAGCACCTGTCGCACACAAACCGGCCGCTGGATTCGTTTCAGGCGCTTGCTGAGATCGATGTCTTCCATCAGTGGCAGGTCGGAATAACCACCGATGCGATCAAACAGGTCTCGCGCCACAAACAGGCCCTGGTCGCCGGTGGCAATGCCGGTCATGCGCGAGCGCAGGTTCATCAGGCGGGCCACGCAACGCAACCGCAAACGGTTCCCCGACAGACGGATGTCGAAGCGTCCCCAGGACGGTGTGGCGCTGTCGGGTATATGTGCATCCGCATCGCCCGGGATGCTGCTGTCGGCGTGCAGGAACCAGAACATCTGTCCCGCAGCGATGTTTGCTCCGGCGTTCATCTGACGCGCACGGCCTGCCGGGGCACGCAACACCCGGTCCACCAGCGGTTCCGCCATCACAACCGTTGCGTCCGTGCTGCCGCCGTCCACCAGGATCACTTCGTGTCCGCGACGTCGCAACGGCTGCAGCTGCTGCAACAGCGCACCAAGGGTATCCGCCTCGTTGAGCGCCGGGATGATGATCGACAGCTGCCTGAAATCCATCAATCCAGTGCCCCGCCGCAACTGCTGCCCTGCCCGGCCGTGCAACCGTAGCAGTGGTCCGCAACCGCTATGGGACAACCCTCCAGCGCGTCCACCTGCAGCTCGCTGATGTGTACACGCGGGCGATCCCCCAGCTCCAGCGGCAAATCCAGCATCTGGTTGAAGTCACAGTCGAACACAAAGCCCTGCCAGTCGACGCTGACCAGCGAGCGACACATGACAGTATCGAGGTTGCTGTCCTGGTGGGCGGACTTGAGCAGCGTCATGTACGCAGCAAACTGTCCTTTCGATACCAGTGTGCTGCCAAAGCGCTGGATCGGCATATTGGCCAGCACGAACAGCCGGTTGAATACAATTCCGGCGCGCGCGTTCAGCTCGCGGCGATAGTCCGCCTCCAGCTGCGGCTGGGGGGGCGGCAACACTGCGCCGGCCGGGTTATACATGAGGTTCAGCTGCAGGCCGCTGTCCGCCTGCCCGTATCCAAGCGCGTTGAGCTTGCGCAGTGCCGTGATGCTCGACCGGTATACCCCCTTGCCGCGCTGTGACTCGACGTTTTCTTCCAGGTAGCAGGGTAGCGAGGCGACGATTTCCACCTGCTGCTGCGCCAGGAACGCCGCCATGTGTTCGAAGCCGGGCTCATTGAGAATGGTCAGGTTGCAGCGGTCGATGACGTGTACGCCCTGTGCGCGGGCCGCCTCTACGAGCCGGGTAAACCCGTCGTGCAGCTCCGGTGCGCCACCGGTGATGTCCAGCACCCGGATGCCGGAGTTCGCCACAAAGGCAAGCACGTCATCCAGGGTTTGCACCGACATCTGTTCACGGCGCGTCGGTCCCGCATTGACGTGACAGTGCAGGCAGGACTGGTTACAGCGGTAACCCAGGTTGACCTGCAGAACTTCCAGGCGGGTGCGTGTCAGGGGTGGAAAGTCGGTGTGTTCCAGCAGCGGTAAAGTAGCGTGCATCAGTCAGGCAGTCATGGGGTTTTATGGCAACAAACGATGGATCCATCCTACCAGACGGCGGGTTCGGGCGCTAAACAGCTTTTCGCCGTACCAGGTATTCACCGTGCGACGATGAACCTGCGCCAGCGTTGGATAGGCATGGATAGTAGCCGATATGTCGCCGATGCCGGCGCCGGTTTTCATGGCCAGCACGATTTCGTGAATCAGTTCGCCGGCGTGCGGTCCCAGGATGGTCGCACCCAGGATTTTTCCCCTGTGCACCACGAACTTGGTCAGCCCCCAGGGTTCGACTTCCGCCAGCGCACGGTCGATATCCCGGAACGGGAAACGCAGTACCGTTGGCTCGATCCCCTGCTCCCGCGCCTGCTGTTCTGTCATACCGACCCGTGCCAGCTCCGGGTCGGTATAAGTGACCCAGGGGACTACCCGGTAGTCGACTTTTTTCGGGAAACGGAACACCAGGTTACTGATGACAATACCGGCCTGGTACTCCGCCATGTGGGTGAAAGGATACGGTCCGCATACATCGCCGCAGGCATAGATGTGCTTTTGCGAGGTGCGCATGCGCCGGTCCACCCGGATACCCCGCTGGTCAACGTCCACACCGGCCGCGTCCAGCCCGAGATCCTCCACAACGGGTCGCCGTCCCACGGCGACCAGCACCTGGTCAGCTTCCAGCTGTACCCCGCCGGCGCAGTAGACATGCCGGGTATCATCCTGCCGGGTAACACGCTCCGCGCTGGTCGAGGTGTATACATCGATGCCTTCAGCCAGCAACCGTTCCCGCAGGGCATCCGCAATTTCCGGGTCTTCCTGAGGCAGCAGGTGCGGCAGGCGTTCCACTACGGACACCTTGCTGCCCAGCCGGGCAAATGCCTGTGCCATTTCCAGGCCGATGGGGCCACCGCCCAGCACCACCAGGCGCTGCGGCAGTTCAGCCAGGGAAAACAGATCTTCGTTGGTCAGGTACCCTGCCTGTTCCAGGCCCTCGATGGGCGGCACAAACGGACGCGAGCCGGTGGCAACCAGGAAACGCCTGGCCTGTATCTGCCGGTCGTCGACGCGCACCGTATGCGCATCGATAAACTCCGCGCGCCCGAACAGCACCTCGCAGCCATAGGCCCGAAATCGCTCCGGGTCATCGTGCGGCTGGATCTGATCGATCACCGACTGCACGTGCGCATTGACCTTGCTGATGTCTACCCGTGGGGATACCGGTTCCAGCCCGAACTCGCCTGCCCGGCGCATCAGGGAAGCAACCCTGGCCGCCTTGATCAGTGTCTTGCTGGGTACACAACCGGTGTGCAGGCAGTCGCCGCCAAGCTTTGCCTGTTTTTCCACCAGGGTGACGTTCAGCCCCAGTTGCGACGCGACACTGGCGACCACCAGCCCCCCGGCACCGCCACCGATAATGACCAGGTCACGTTTTCCCATCAGCTCCCCACCCCTTTTGCCGGTAACCCGACGCGCTGTTTGAACACTTCGAAGTGCGTCGGTTCCGTATTGTCATAGCCAATCCGTTTGCGACGGCTTTCCGCAACCAGGTAATAGTGTACATCCACCTGCAGAACCGCGGGCGGTGGTGACCCGGTGGTGGAAAACCCGAAGTCATAGCTGCGCGGTTGCCAGCGCGGCAGGCGCGTATCGCGCAGGTCGACAATAAAGGGACGCCACAGCACGGTGCGCACCAGGCGGTGTTCCTGCTCTGCAAGCAGCCTTCCCTCTGCATCCATAAGACGGAAACGCACCACCAGGTGCCGGTCCGGGGTCCCCGTGGGCAAATAGTGCGCCGCGCCGACATTGGTGAGGGTGAGCCGGAACACGCGCCTGCCCGGCCGCCCGGATTCGGTCTCTTGCAATATCACCTTCAGCCCGCGCTTCACCATCTGCGGATCGTGTCCGCCACGCCAGAGGTGCTGACGTACGGTGCGCACCTCGCCCCCTTCTACCAGTGACCGTTCCATGGCGGGCATGTGGCACGCGACGCAGCCCAGTTCGGCCGTGCTCTGCACGGCAAGTTCTCCACTGAATCCGGGCGACGCGATACTCGCTTCGATTTCGGCCACCGTTCCGCAGGGGGGAAAGCGGAAAAAGGTATCCCAGCGGTCTCCCTCCACCACGTGACAGCGCACACAGACCTGGTTGGGGTCGTCCAGCAGACTGACCGGGTGTGGTGAGCGGGTGTTGCCCAGCACCCCGACGATCTTCCCCGCGCGCAAATGACAGGCCGCACAGGTCACGCCTTCGTGTTGCAGGCCTGCATCGAAATCCGGGTTGGGTTCCAGCACGGGATCCCATTTTTCCCGGTCGCGAAAGCCCAGCACCCGGTCCGGTTGCTGCCGGTCCAGCGGCGTATGGCAGTTACGACAGATCTGCTGCTCGTTGTCGAACTGCCAGTCGGTCTGGAAATACGGGTCGGTCCAGGCACGGCTGTGGATGGTGGTACGCCATTCGGCGTAGAAATCCGGATGACAACCCCCACATTCCGCGGCGCTCAGGGTCTGCAACGGTGCGGGAACCTCACGGGTACTGATGGGTCGCTCAAAGGCATCCGAGACGATAAAAATATTCAGGGGGCGGACCAGGCGCCAGCCCAGGAAAGCCAGGGCAGCCAGCACCAGTACGGTAATGATGCCCCTGCGGTTCACGGCCACCGGCTTCCGTCCGGCGTTCGCTGCTGTCGGGAAATCAACAGGCCGGTCGGCTGACCTGGCTTAGCGGTACCACTCATGTCTCTGCAAGCGGGTAGCCATTCTCATTCCAGCCGGTCATGCCGTTGGTAACCACGTGGACGTCTGCAAATCCTTTTTGTGCCAGCAACTCGGCTGCTTTGGCGGAGCGCCGGTCGGTGCGACACACGGTCACGACCGGTTTTTCCTGGTAGTCGATGATATCGTCCAGTCGTTCCGGCAACTCCTCCAGCGGCAGGTTGGTGGCACCCGTGATGTGCCCCTGTTCACCGACAAAATCCGCTGCGGTACGCACATCCAGTACCAGGATATCCTCACCGTGGTCCAGGCGCTGTTTCAGTTCCGGCACCGTCAGTGACGGCCGTTTGCGGAAGTAACCGATCAGGCGCGGAAGAAAGGCCACGACAGCGAGCAGGGTCAGCGCCAGCAAGGCCTTCTGGATGAGCCCTTCACCACCGCCCACCGCTTCCCTTCCGGCATAGCCCAGGTAGGTATAAGCGAAAGCAGCCGGCAGCATGCAGATGTAGGTGGCCAGCACATAGTGGCTGAAGCGGATGCGTGTCAGCCCCAGTGCGTAGTTGAGCAGGTTAAAGGGAAACAGCGGCACCAGGCGGACAAAAGCGACAAAGCGCCAGCCTTCGCTTTCTACCCCGCTGATCAGTTGCTTGAGCCGCCCGCCGGTCCTGCCGGCCACCCAGTCTGACGCCAGGTAGCGGGACACCAGGAAGGCGAGTGCTGCGCCAAGTGTGGCCCCGGTGAGGTTATAGAAGGTACCGAGCACCGGGCCGAACAGCGCGCCCCCGGCAAGCGTCAGTACCGTTCCCGGCAGGAACAGGACCGCACCGACCGCGTACACCGCCATAAACAGCAGCGGCGCCAGCACGCCGGCGTCCTGGACCCAGCGTTCGATCGCCGCCGCATCGAACCGGTCCCGGTAACTGACGGCGACAGCGATAGCCGCCACCAGCAGCAGGAAGACCGCAATCCGTGCCCATTTAGCCTTCATCGTTCCCGCTCCACTCCCGTCGGTTGATGGCATAGCCGGTTATCCTGCCGATAAAGGGCAGCACCAGCATACCTGGCAACCAGGCCACCAGTTTCGGTTCCTTGTAAGTATGTATACCGATGGTCATGCCTTCATGGCCGGCGCGCGGCTGGTCGCGGTAGGTACCGAACAGGCGGTCCCACCAGGGCAGGTTAAAGCCGAAGTTACTGTTGGCCTCATCGTCTTCCACCGAATGGTGAACCCGGTGCATGTCCGGCGTAACGACCAGCCAGCGCACAACACGATCGACCGCTTGCGGAATACGGATATTGCTGTGGTTGAACATGGCGGTTGCATTCAGTACCACTTCAAAAATCACCACTGCTACCACCGGCGGACCCAGCACCACGATAGTCGCAAACTTGATCAGCATGGAGAGAATGATTTCCAGGGTATGGAAACGTGCACCGGTCGTGACGTCAAAATCGACATCCGCGTGGTGCACCCGGTGCAGCCGCCACAGGAGTGGCACCGCGTGGACCATCACGTGTTGCAGGTAGATCACGAAATCCATGGCGACGATCGATGCCAGGATCGCAACACCGGCGGGCACCTCGTAATAGTTGAACAGACCCCAGCCCTGCTCCGTGGTAAAGGCCGCCATGCCTACCGCCGCAGCCGGAAACAGCAGCCGCAGCACGAAACTGTTCAGGAAGACCAGGCCAAGATTGTTCAGCCAGCGCACCGTCCTGCTCAATACCCGTTTACGGCGTGGCGCCAGCACTTCCCATACCGCCATGACCGCAAACATTCCGAAAAAGAAAGCGAGCCGGATGGTTACCTCGTTTTGCAGTACCCATTCGCTGATGTGCATGGTAAGCGCCTCGATGCAGGTACCGTTGGTCACCGTCAGGAACGCTGCTATACTGGAAATCATAAAATCTACTATTCAATAGATTACTTGATTAATAAACGATGTCAAGCGCCACCTTCAAACACGACCTGTTCGCCCAGTTCGCCCGGGTTGGAAAAGCCCTGGGCAACAGTAATCGCCTGGAATTACTTGAATATATTGCCCAGGGAGAACGCAGCGTAGACCAACTGGCAAGCGTATCCGGCCTGACCGTTGCCAACACTTCGCAGCACCTGCAGCAGTTGCGGCAGACGGGCCTGGTGGTCTGCCGCAAACAGGGCCTGCAGGTACTGTACCGCCTCAGTGGCAACGATGTCATCGACCTGCTGGATGCCCTGCGCCACGTGGCGGAGCGCCATATTGCCGAAGTGGAACAGTTGGTGGATACCTACCTTACCGTAAAAGACGAACTGGAAGCGGTGCCACGGGAAACCCTGATGGAACGCGTGAAACAGGGGCTGGTCACGGTCCTGGATGTGCGACCCGCTGAAGAATACGCGGCCGGCCATGTGCCGGGAGCCGTCAATGTCCCCTTGTCCGAACTGGAGCAGCACCTGCAACAGTTGCCGAAGAAACAGTCGGTAGTAGCCTACTGCCGCGGGCCGCACTGTGTGCTGGCCTTCGATGCGGTTGCCCGTCTCAGGGAACGGGGCTACACGGCACAACGCCTGGAAGACGGCTTTCCCGAATGGAAATCCGCCGGCTACCCGGTCGAGGAAAAGGCCGGTTGACCAGCGCAGTTTTTGTGTTGGCCCATTCTTTCCTATATGATCGGGCACGAACTTTTGAGGTACTGGCCGGTCACACCAGCGAGCCTTAATGAAACAATCCGGCCGGTCGATAGCCTGCAGGATGGACACTGAACCCATGATGATGCGCAGAATGCTCACAAGCTGTTTGCTGGTACTGGCGGTAGCGCTGGCGCCCCTGCAGGCCTATGCCGCATCCTTTGCGTCCGACCATGGCAAGCCGTGCAGCATGCACCAGTCCGCCCAACAGGGTGACATACAGGCCGACAGCTGCCCTGCCTGCACCGACCACGGCTGTAACGGCGGCGACTGTTCCCCCGATCACTGCACTTCGCCGCACAGCCAGTTCAGCATCCTGACGCCAGTCCTGGCGCTGCCTGCCGCAACTACTGAGCACCATCCAGCCGTTGTTGCAACGGACACGGCTTCCCGATCCTGCCCCCCTCTACTCCGACCTCCTGCCTGATAAACCCGGTAGTCACCGTTTCGTAAGCGGCCCGTCCCGCCACGGTCCGCGTTACAGATACGTTCGATTGAACTAGACTCACGTGTGCTGCACGTCTGTCTTCAACCACCGGTTATGGAGTTTCGACATGGTCCAATGTCGCAGAAAAGCGGGCGTCGCTCGAACAAACGCCCTTCTGGAACGGGTAAAACCACGCGGCGCTGTCTGGATAGCGCTGTTCCTGACCTTGCATCCCGGCCCGGGATTTGCGGCCGGGGATCGACTGACGCTGGAAGAAACCGAGCGCCTGGCACTGCAGGCCGACCTGACCGCACCCCGCTTCGAAGCGCTGGCCAATGCCCGCAAGGAACAGGCCGTCGCAGCCGGTCAGTTGCCCGACCCCAAACTCAAGCTGGGAGCCATGAACCTGCCCATCGACAGTTTCGATCGCAAGCAGGAAAACATGACGCAGATGCAGGTCGGCATCCAGCAGTCCTTCCCGCCCGGCCGCACGCTGGGACTGCGCAGCGAGCAGGCCGAAGTGCTGGCCGGTGCCGACCAGGCCCGCGCCCGCAGCATGACACGGCAGGTCCTGCGTGATGTGCGGGAACGCTACCTGGATATTTTCTACCAGGTCGAAGCCGGCCGTATCATCGACAGCAGCCGCGAACTGTTTGACCAGCTACTGGAAGTAACGCGTTTCTATTACGCCCAGGGGCGTAAAAACCAGCAGGACGTGCTGCGCGCCAGCGTGGAGCTTTCCCTGCTGGACGACCGGCGCACCCGGGTACGCACCGAGGAAGACAAGCTGCGCGCCGACCTGGCCCGGCTCATCGGCCCGCAGGCCGCCTATCGCCCACTGTCGGAAACCTTCCCGGATTTCGGCGATCTCCCCAGCCGCGCCGAACTGGATGCGGCCATCATCACCCACCCCAGCCTGCAGGCGGACGACATCGTCGTGGAAGCGGGCCAGGTGGGTGTGAATATCGCCCGGCAGAACTATAAACCGGGCTGGATGCTGGACGTCACCTACGGCAACCGCGCGGGTGACAACCCGGACGGCAGCAGCCGCGACGATTTCCTGTCCGCCATGGTGATCATGGACATTCCGCTGTTTACCGGCAAGCGCCAGGACCGGCAACTGGCGACCCGCCAGCAGGAGGTCGAAGCCGCCCGGCTGAAACGCGACGACGACTACCTGCGCCTGAAACGGCAGCTGGACGCCGATTACGCCGAATGGCTGCGACTGGACGAACGCCTGAAACTCTACCGGGACACCATCTTCCCCGAAGCCATCCAGAATGCCGAGGCGTCCCTGACGGCCTACCAGAGCGGCGTCACTGACTTTACCGGCGTCATGCGCGCGCGCATCACCGAACTCGACGTAAAGCTGCAGAAACTGCGCCTGCGTGTGGACAAGGCAAAGGCTGAAGCACGCCTGCTCTACCTCGCCAGTAATGACCGCAAATAACTCGCTGCCCGTTATCCAAGGAGAAAGCGAATGAACACCAGAATAATCCTTCACCTTCTTGCCGTGCTGCTTGCCTGCAGCGGCCTGTTACCGGGCTATGCATGGTCCGCAGAGGATGAAATCCTGTATTGGGTAGCCCCGATGGACCCCAGCTACCGAAGCGACAAGCCCGGCAAATCCCCCATGGGCATGGACCTGGTCCCGGTCTACGCGGGTGCGGAAGGCAGCGATGCCGATATCGTCAGCATCAACCCGGCGGTCGTCCAGAACCTCGGCGTGCGCACGGCCAGGGCCGAGCGCGGCAAGTTGTGGCGCCGTATCGACACGGTGGGCTACGTGGCATTCGATGAACGCAAGCTCAGCCACGTGCACCTGCGCACCGACGGCTGGATTGAAAAACTCTACGTCAAATCGGACGGCGAGACGGTCAAAAAAGGCGACGTCCTGTTCGAGCTGTATTCACGAGAAGTCGTCAACGCCCAGGAAGAGTATGTCCAGGCCCTGCGCGGCAAGAACGACTATCTCAAACGCGCTTCCCGTGAGCGCCTGGAATCCCTGGGCATGAGCAAGGACCAGATCAATGAAGTCCGCAAGAGGCGGCGGGCATTCCAGCGCATTCGCATCCTGGCTTCCCAGGACGGCATCGTCGACGGGCTGAACGTGCGCGAAGGCATGTATGTCAAACCGGCTACCGAGGTCATGACACTGGCGGATCTGTCCAGCGTCTGGCTGCTGGTCGATGTCTTCGAGCGCCAGTCGGAGTGGGTCGCGGCCGGCCAGCCCGCGGATGTACGTCTGCACTACATACCGGGCAGGGTGTGGGAAGGCAAGGTCGAGTTCGTCTACCCGACCATCGACCCCAAGACCCGCACCCTGCAGGTGCGGCTGCGCTTCGACAATCCCGACGAGGAACTCAAACCCGACATGTATGCCGATGTGCGCATCTATGCCGGTCCCAAAAACAACGTGCTGAGCGTTCCGCGCGAAGCCCTGATCAGCACCGGCGAAGAGCAGCGTGTGATCCTGTCCCTGGGTGACGGGCAGTTCAGGGCGGTGAACGTGGTGGCCGGCATGGAGAGCGGAGACCGGGTCGAGATCCTTGAGGGGCTGAATGACGGTGATACGGTGGTGACTTCCGGCCAGTTCCTGATCGATTCCGAGGCCAGCCTGCGGGCCAGCTTCACACGCATGGACCCCACCGGCAGCACAGACCAGGAAAGTGCGGCCGATGAGCCGGCCATGGGCATGGGAACCGTGAACGAAGTATTTGCGGACGAGCGACGGCTGAATATTTCCCACGGCGCGATCGAGGCACTCGGGTGGCCGGAAATGACCATGGACTTCAAGCTGAACGACAATGCCAGCCTGGACGGCATCGAGGCCGGTGCAAAGGTCCACTTCACCCTGGTGAAGGACGCTGACGGCAACTACCTGATCGACTCGATCCAGCTTCAGCAGTAACCGGAAAGGGATACCAACACATGATTGCCAATATCATCCACTGGTCCATCAGAAACCGTTTCCTGGTCATCCTGCTCACCCTTGCGCTGATCGGCTGGGGTGTGTACTCCATCAAGAACACCCCGCTGGACGCGTTGCCGGATTTGTCCGACGTGCAGGTCATCATCAAGACCAGCTTCCCGGGACAGGCGCCCCAGGTGGTGGAGGATCAGGTCACCTACCCGCTGACCACCACCATGCTGTCGGTGCCCAAGGCGACCACCGTGCGCGGTTATTCCTTCTTCGGCGACTCTTTTGTCTACATCCTGTTTGAAGATAATACCGACCTGTACTGGGCGCGTTCCC
>DRQL01000121.1 GCA_011371465.1 Gammaproteobacteria bacterium
AGACCAAAAAGCAAAATGAATGCCAACCCGCTCGGGGACGCCTGCTGCCGCTCCACTCCCGGTCAAGTGTCTGTTTTCCCGTGAATACCAGAATTTTTGCGCAGGATTGACCGTCAAAAATGGCGCTTTTTCTGTCGGGGTTAAACGACAGAGAACTGTCCATATTAAATCCCGGGATTTGGCGTAGAAGTGGACGGAAAAAACGAACCGGCCTGTCACCGATCAGCGACAGATCACCCGGGACCGATACGGAGGCAGGGCTGCATTGCAGCCAACCAGGGTCCTCGTTGCGCATGGTACGTCTCCTGCTTGTAAAACCGCCGGACTGTGCGCTGTTTCACATTACGCAATATGTGACGCGCCGGTCTTCAGGTATTCGGGCACCGGCGCCGATGAAACTCCCGTCCGGTTCAACTGGCAACCACACTTGACTGATTCGCGATGAAAGCATCACTCACACTGTTCCTGTACCTGCTGCCCATGCTGCTGATTTTTACCTGGTATACGAAACGCAAGCAGCAACAGCACCGGAACAGCCTGGTAACCCTGGAAGAAAACCGCAAATCCGGGTTGCTCGAACCGTCATCGCTACACCCGCTGATCGATATCACCCGCTGTATGGGTTGCGGTTCCTGTGTCAGTGCCTGCCCGGAGGGCAATGTGCTGGGGGTGATTGACGGCAAGGCACACCTGGTCAATCCTACCCACTGTATTGGTCACAGCGCCTGCAAGACAGCCTGTCCGTTTGATGCCATCACCCTGGTGTTCGGCACGGAAAACCGCGGCATGGACATTCCCGTCATCAAACCCAACTTTGAAACCACCATGGACGGTATCTTCATCGCCGGCGAACTGGGTGGCATGGGACTGATACGCAACGCCGTGGAGCAGGGACGTCAGGCGCTGGAGCATATCTGCAAACACCCGGGGATCGGTAATCCCGGCGACGACCGGCTGGACCTGCTGATCGTCGGCGCCGGTCCGGCCGGGTTCACGGCCTCACTCGGCGCCATGCAGCACGGACTGAAGTCGGTCACGATCGAGCAGGAAACGCTCGGCGGTACTGTCAGCCACTTTCCGCGCGGCAAGCTGGTCATGACCGCACCCGTAAAACTGCCCGTGGTGGGCAAGATGCCCTTCACCGAGACCACCAAGGAGACATTGCTGGAGTTCTGGGAAAACGTGGAGAAGAAAACCGGGTTGAAAATCCGTTACCAGGAACGCCTGGAAGAAGTGGTCGCTGAAAACGATGGCTACCAGGTAACCACCTCCAAAGGGAGTTACCGTACCCGCACCCTGCTGCTGGCTATCGGCCGTCGCGGCACGCCCCGCAAGCTCGGCGTACCGGGTGAAGCCCTGTCCAAGGTGGTATACCGGCTGATCGACGCAGAACAGTACCAGGGGCAACAGGTGCTGGTGGTCGGTGGAGGCGACAGCGCCCTGGAGGCCGCCACCAGTATTGCCGAGCAACCGGGCACCGATGTCACGATCTCCTACCGTTCCGGGGCATTCTCGCGCGCCAAGGAGAAAAACCGCCAGAAGGTTGCGCAGGCTGAACAGGAAGGTCGCCTGCGCGTGCTGTTCACATCCAACGTGACCGAGATCAGCGAACGGCAGGTGATACTGGAGCAGGAAGGCAACACCATTACCCTGGACAATGACGCCGTCATCATTTCAGCCGGCGGCATATTGCCCACACCGTTCCTGAAAAAAATCGGCGTCCAGGTGGAGACCAGACATGGTACCGCCTGAGTGGTGCAATGGCTGGCGCTGCCTGTTGCTGTGCACAACACTTCTGTTCACGGCAGCTGCGCCTGCCGACGACTACAGTGATGCACAGCTTGCCGTCCGTACACGCGACTATGCGCACGCCTACACGCTTTTGCTGAAGCTGGCCCGTGCCGGCCATACCGATGCGCAGTACCAGCTGGCAGCCATGTACCGTTCGGGCCGGGGCACCGGAAAGGACCACGACAAAGCCGCCTTCTGGTACCGCAAGGCGGCTGAACAGGGACATGTGAAGGCACAGTACAACCTGGGGGTGCTGTACGAAAACGGCTGGGGTGTGGAGCAGGACGAAGCGCAGGCCGTGCAGTGGTACCGGCAGGCCGCTGCACAGGGACACAAAAAGGCGAAAGAAAAACTCGACAGCGGATTACGAACAGCGCATGTTGCTGCGACAGAATCCGGTGAGGCTGTCGATCACAAGAACCTGCACCGCGCCGTGCTGAAGGGAGATAAACGCGCGCTGCAGCGTCTCCTGGAGCAGGGCGTCGACGTGAATGCGCGCGACCGCTACCAGGTCACTGCCCTGATGATCGCCGCTGAACAGGGGCACGCGAAGCTGGTCAAGCTACTGCTCACCGCCGGCGCCGATGTCCATGCAAAGGACCGGGATGGTGAAACGGCATTGCTGAAAGCCGCCTCGGCCGGCCAGGCATCCTGTGCAGGCAGCTTGTTACAGCATGGGGCCAACATCAACCAGGCCGACAAGCTGGGCAATACCGCCCTGATCCTGGCAGTGCGCGCCAATCACACAGCAGTCGTGGACCTGCTGTTAAAAAAGCATGCCGCACCGGATCGCGCCAACCGCAAGGGAGACACGGCACTGGATATAGCGGAGCGTAACGGTTACCAGGCAAGCGCCAAACGCCTGCGCCAGGCCGGTGCCCGGCGCACCGCCAGGCCGGCCGTCAAAAAGAGCAATGCCCAACGCGTACAGCAGGCAGTGCAGGCGCGCGGCAAAAACGATGTGCCGCTGATCGTCGAAGCCGCCTGGCGGGGTCAGCGTGACGCAGTTCGCACCCTGTTGTCCCGTGGCACGGATATCGAGACCCGGGATGCAGAAGGCTTCACTGCGCTGACGCGCGCAGCCTGGAACGGGCACGAAGCCGTGGTACAGGACCTGATTGCTGCGGGTGCCAATGTCAACGCCGGCAGCCAGAACGGCGCGACACCGCTGTTGCTGGCCGCCAAAAACGGTCACGACCGGGTAGTGCAGCAGCTTTTGATTGCCGGCGCCAAAGACCGGCCGGATGAGCAGGGCAACACCGCCCTTGGCAGCGCCATACAGCAGGGGCACAGCCACCTGGTCAAACTGCTGCTGGACCGTGGCGGTAACATCAAAACCGGCAGCCACCACGGCACCAACCCGTTGATCGCTGCCACCAGGAACAAGGATGCATCCACGGTCACGGTGCTGGTCAAACACGGCGCCTGCCTGAACTGCGGTGATGCCAGCGGCAGGACCGCACTGTGGTATGCAGCCGGGCAGGGCAGCAAGCGGCTGGCCGGGATGTTGCTTGGTGCGGCGGGGAAACGCGCCGCTGCACTGGTGCGCCAGCCTGACAAGGATGGCTATACCGCCCTGCATCGTGCCGCACTGAACGGCCACGAAGAAGTAATCAGCTTACTGCTGAAATACGGTGCCGATGTACATGCCAGGGCAGCCGGTGGCAACACGGCACTGTTGCTGGCGGCACGACAGGGGCACCGCAAGGCCGTGGAGCGGCTGTTGCGGGCCGGTGCCGGAGTGGATATTAAAAATGCCCGTGGCAACACGGCACTGATGCTGGCCGCGGGTAACGGTCACACCGGCGTAGTGAAAGTGCTGCTTGAGCACGACGCCAATCCCGCCCTGCGCAATCAACGCCGTGAGCAGGCGGTCGATATGGCTGACCAGGGTAAACACGCGGAAATTGTCAGCCTGTTAAAAGCATCAAGCTCTTCGTTCTGGTAGACCGCAACCGTCTCTCCGGCAGCCCCCGGGACGGTTGATCTGCGCTTTTCGCCTGCGCTATGCTGCGCCTTTCGTTCGCTGCAGCGACTTATCAGGACTTCGTTAAAAAGCTGTTTACTTATGAGTGATATCAGCGTGCTGTTTGTCTGCATGGGCAATATCTGCCGATCACCCACAGCGCAGGGTGTGTTCGAGTCCGTGGTGGAAGAGGCGGACCTGGGCAGGCGAATCCGCATCGATTCAGCCGGCACCCACGCATACCACGTGGGGGAACCGCCGGACCGGCGCGCCATGCAGGCAGCTGCCGGCCGCGGCATCGACCTCGGCGGGCAACGTGCACGGCGCGTGGAGAAATCAGACTTCGAGCATTTCGATTACGTGCTGGCGATGGACAGTAGCAACCTCGACGATCTGCTGTCCGTGTGCCCGCAACCGTACCGCGACCGGGTCAGCCTGTTCCTGGAATTTGCCGACAACCCGGTCCGCCTGGACGTACCTGACCCTTATTACGGGGGCGGGAAAGGCTTTGAAGAGGTGCTCGACCTGGTTGAAGCCGGGGCACGCGGCCTGCTGGAAACCATACGACAACAACTGAAATAACCCGGCCTGAACGCAATCAGGCCGGGGTGTCTGCAGCCCCCTTAAACCGAACTACTGGTCATCCCCCACAGCGGAAGGCCGGGACTGAGGACTCGCCGGTTTGGAAGCCTCGGTAGCAGAAGCCGGTTTGGGCGCTACCGATTTGGGAGCCTCGGTAGCGGAAGCCGGTTTGGGCGCTACCGATTTGGGAGCCTCGGCAGCAGAAGCCGGTTTGGGCGTTGCCGGTTTTGCGCTTTCAGCATTACCGGTGCTGCGTGCTTCCGGGGCGGGGCTGGCCGGCACCTTGTTTTCCACCGGCTTTTGCGCACCGGTTTCCGACTTGCTGCGCGTTCCCGATCCACTGTTCCCGGAACCCGCCGGCCTGGCATCCTGCCCGGTCTTTGCGTCACCGGCGGCCTGTTTCTGTTCGCCGGTATTGCTGCGCTGCCCCGAACGACGGCGCCCCCCGCGGCGGCCGCGCCGGTTGCCGCTGCGGGCCTGACCCTGGTTGCCTTTGCCTTCGTTCGCTGGCTGCTGGTTTCCCTGCTGCTGGCTGTCCGCGGCCTGTACTTCGCTACGGTTTTCCTCTTTCCCGTTAGCCTTGCCGCCTTTCTTTTCGGCTTCACCGGACTTACCCCGGGGACGGCGATTCTGGTTGCCGCCGGTCCGCGGCTGTTTGCTCTGCCGGTTGCCTTCACCGCTGCGCGCAGCCTGTCCCTGGCCGCCGCGGCGTCGGCCGCCCCGGCTGCGGCCAGCACCCTGACTGCGGGCGCGTTGCGGGCGTTCCTCGGGTTTCGGTTCTTCTGCA
The DNA here is from genome assembly GCA_011371465.1 of Gammaproteobacteria bacterium. Lineage (GTDB taxonomy): Bacteria > Pseudomonadota > Gammaproteobacteria > DSM-19610 > DSM-19610 > Thiogranum. Next base: position 5,127 of record DRQL01000121.1, read on the forward strand.
ACCGGGGTCCCCTTGCCGAACAGACTGTCCCATACCCGGCGAATGAGTCCCGGCGCCTGGGGTGGTGTTACCACGGTCGCTTCCTCGCGGATCACCACCGGTGCCGGTGCCTGCGGCGCAACGGTTTGCACCGCGGGTTTTTCCACTTCCGGTGCCCTGGCACCGCCGAGTTCGGCCAGCACGCCTTCCTGCTCCTCCTCCTGCTCGGTGATCATCGTGTGGCTGACTGCGCCATCTTCACCCTCGAGTTCGTCGCTGCGCACGCGCTTGATATCGTAGTGCGGGGTTTCCAGGCTCGGCGTGGGAATCAGGGTGACACTGATCTTGTGTCGCTGTTCCAGGTTGTACAGGATGTCACGCTTTTCGTTCAGCAGGTAGGTACCCACGTCGACCGGTACCCGCGCAATCACGCGCCCGGTTTTTTCTTTCATGGCGTCTTCTTCGAGAATGCGCAGTATCGACAGCGCCAGCGATTCCACGCCACGCACCGTACCCTGGCCCATGCAGCGCGGACACACGATCTGGCTGGATTCCCCGAGCGATGGCCGCAGCCGCTGGCGCGACATTTCCATCAGGCCGAAGCGGGAGATGCGACCGATCTGCACCCGCGCCCGGTCGACACGCAGTGCATCACGCAGGCGGTTTTCCACTTCACGCTGGTTGCGGGTCGGCTGCATGTCGATAAAGTCGATCACTACCAGTCCACCCAGGTCACGCAGCCGTAGCTGGCGGGCCACTTCGTCCGCGGCCTCCAGGTTGGTATTCAGTGCGGTTTCTTCAATGTCGCTGCCCTTGGTGGCACGCGCCGAGTTGACGTCGATCGACAGCAGCGCCTCGGTGTGGTCGATGACAATGGCGCCACCGGACGGCAGGTGGACTTCGCGCTGGAAGGCGGTTTCGATCTGGCTTTCGATCTGGTAGCGCGAAAACAACGGTACCGGGTCATCATAACGCTTCAGCTTCTTGAGATTGTGCGGCATGACCTGGGTCATGAACTCGCTGGCGCGTTCATGGATCTCGGCATCATCGATGAGGATTTCGCCCACGTCACTGCGCAGGTGATCACGCAGGGCGCGAATGATGACATTGCTTTCCTGGTAGATCAGGAACGGGGCAGGGCGTTGTTCCGCGGCTTCGGCGATCGAGGCCCACAGTTGCAGCAGGTAGTCCAGGTCCCATTGCAGCTCTTCGGCGACCCGGCCTATACCGGCGGTGCGCACGATCAGGCCCATGTCGCTGGGGATCTCGAGCTGCGCCATGGCATCACGCACCAGGTTGCGGTCCTCGCCCTCGATACGACGCGATACACCGCCCGCACGCGGGTTGTTGGGCATCAGTACCAGGTAGCGACCGGCCAGACTGATAAAAGTGGTAAGTGCAGCGCCCTTGTTGCCGCGCTCCTCCTTTTCGACCTGGACGATGACTTCCTGCCCTTCGCGGAGCGCGTCCTTGATGGTAACGCGGCCGCCGCCCTTGCCCGCGCCTTCGCGGAAATAACTGCGGGCGACTTCCTTGAGCGGTAAAAAGCCGTGCCGATCGGCACCGTAATCTACAAAGGCAGCCTCGAGACTGGGCTCGACGCGGGTGATTTTCCCTTTGTATATATTGGACTTTTTCTGACCGCGGGAGGGTACCTCAATATCGAGATCGAAGAGTTTCTGGCCGTCGACCAGCGCGACACGCAGCTCTTCCGGCTGCGTGGCATTGATAAGCATTCGTTTCATTGGAGTTATCTCTCATGCGCTCGACTGAGCCACTGCGCAGGTCATTGATGCGGGCCGGAACACAGCGCATACGGTACGCCGGGTACAGCGCGCCACGGGAGCGCAGTAACCACGCCAGCAGTCCGGATATCAGGCCGATCATCAACACAAGCGGTAATGGCACAGGAGCAACCATAAATTGTTCGTTTAATGTAATTACATACAGGTAGAGACCCTGTGGTCTCTGCTCGATCCCCGCACCACGTCCAGTACGTGATCCGGTGGAAACGAATAGGGTTCCAGTGCGGGCAAACCGGGGCGGCCAATGCCGCCATGCTTCTTGCCGTGCGCGCTCGACTATAGCAGCCCATACCTGTGAATTCAAACGCTTATCGGCACATGCGGGAAAGCCCCGAACGTTGATATATCGCGATATTTTCTCTTTTCCGTCGTTTCGCAGCCCGGAAAACCAGGTCGCGGTATCCCGCCCGACAGGATGATACCGCTTCCGTCCGGGGCGCCGGATTTAGCGCAGCGCAGTGCCGGTAACACTGGTAGAATCCGCCGCCATGGAAAATACGGACAAGCCGGCCGTACGGTGGATGGATATTTCGGCCGAGCAGGCAGGACAACGGATCGATAATTTCCTGCTGCGGGTATTGAAGGGGGTTCCCAAAAGCCGCGTCTACCGGCTGTTGCGCAAGGGCGAGGTGCGCGTCAACAAGGGTCGTATCCGGCCCGAATACCGGCTGCAGAGCGGTGACCGGGTACGCATCCCCCCGGTGCGTATCGCCCGGGCCGGTGACGTGCCCGTAGCCGGCCCTGCGCCCGGCGCACTGGCGAAAGCCATCCTGTACGAAGACGATCGGCTGCTGGTTCTGAACAAACCGGCGGGCATGGCGGTCCACGGGGGTAGTGGCCTCGATTTCGGCGTCATCGAGGCCCTGCGGGCCCTGCGCCCGGACGCGCCCTACCTGGAACTGGTACACCGCCTGGACCGGGCCACCTCCGGCTGCCTGATGATCGCCAAAAAACGCAGCGAACTGCGCACCCTCCACGAACTGCTGCGCAGCGGCGACGTGGACAAACGCTACCTGCTGCTGGTACAGGGCGACTGGCGCCAGGGGCCGTTCAAAATCGATGCGCCGCTGCGTAAAAACCAGCAGCGCGGTGGGGAACGCGTGGTGCGCGTGGATCCGCAGGGCAAGACCGCCCTGACGCAGTTCCGCTTCCTGGAGGCCTACCCCGGCGCCAGCCTGATGGAGGCAGAGCTGAAAACCGGCCGCACCCACCAGATACGGGTGCACGCCGCCCACGCCGGGCATCCGCTGGCCGGGGACGAAAAATACGGGGATGAGGCCTTCAATCGTCACATGCGCCGGGCCGGTCTGAAACGCATGTTTCTGCACGCCCATTACCTGGCTTTTACGGACAGCGAACGGGACCGCAGCGTTGAGGTCAGCGCACCGCTGGGCAAGGATTTACGCGCAGTGGTTCAGCAATTGGAATATTCGCCCGATACAGGGCTCAACAGGTAGCAGGCAGTATGACCAAACCGGAAAATACAGGCATGCCGGATCACATCCGGCTGGTAATCTTCGACTGGGACGGAACCCTCATGGACTCCGAGACCCAGATCGTGCACGCCATGAGCGCCGCCATCGAGGAGTTGCAACTCGAAAAAAGAAGCGCAGACCAGTGCCGGAACATCATCGGCCTGGGCCTGAAGGAAGCGGTCGATACCCTCTACCCGGGGCGTGACAGCGCTTTCCGGGAGCAGTTTGTCGAGTGCTACCGGCATCACTGGTTTACCATTGCGCACACTTCCGAACTGTTCCCCGGCGCCGCGGAAACGCTGCACCTGTTGAAAGAGGCGGGCCTGCTGCTGGCGGTCGCAACCGGCAAGGGCAGGGCGGGCCTGGACAAGGTGCTGGACACGACCGGCATGCAGGCCGTGTTTGCCGCTACCCGCTGTTCGGATGAAACGCAGTCCAAGCCACATCCGCAGATGCTGACGGAAATACTGACACAGCTGCAGGTCGAGCCCGCACAGGCCCTGATGATCGGCGACACGGAGTATGACCTGTTGATGGCTATCCACGCGGGCGTAAGTCCGGTCGCCGTCAGCTACGGCGTTCACGAACGCGAACGCCTGCTGCAGCACCAGCCGCTGGTGTGCCTGGACAACATCAGTGAGCTGGTTGACTGGCTGGCCGAACAGGGCCTGGTCGAACAGAACCTGGTTATACCGCCGCAACTGGCAGCGGCTGATTAAGGAAGGAGCACTATGGAATCGTATCCACACAAAGACGAAAAACAGACCGGTGAATGGCAACAGAGCGTCATCAACAAGCTCGCTTTTGCAGCGGTCAACGAACAAAAGCGCGCCCGCCGCTGGGGCATCTTTTTCAAGCTTCTCGTGTTCATCTACCTGGCCGCCGTTCTTTATCTCTATACGCCCGACGTCGACCTGAGTGCGGCGGCAACCGGCAAGCACACAGCGCTGGTCGAGCTGAAGGGTGTGATTGCCGCCGACAAGGAAGCCAACGCAGATGACGTGGTCACGGGTCTGCGTGATGCCTTTGACAACAAGAACGCCGCGGGGGTCATCCTGCGTATCAACAGCCCGGGTGGCAGCCCGGTGCAGGCGGGTTATATCAACGACGAGATCAAACGCCTGCGCAAGGAACATCCTGATACCCCGTTCTACGTGGTGATCAGCGATATCTGCGCCTCCGGCGGTTACTACGTTGCGTCCGCCGCTGACAAAATCTACGCGGACAAGGCCAGCATCGTCGGATCCATCGGTGTGCGCATGGACGGGTTCGGCTTTGTCGATACCATAAAGAAACTGGGGGTCGAGCGGCGACTGCTGACCGCCGGCGAACACAAGGGCTTCCTGGATCCCTTCCTGCCGGCCAGGCAGGAAGACATCGAGCAGGTACAGGAACTGCTTGATGACATTCACCAGCAGTTCATCGACGTGGTAAAGGCCGGTCGCGGTGACAAACTGAAAGAGGACGAACCGGACCTGTTCAGCGGCTATGTCTGGACCGGCGAACAGGCCGTCACCCTCGGGCTGGTCGACGAACTGGGCAGCGCAAGCTACGTGGCGCGGGAAGTGATCGGCGAAGAAACCATCGTCGACTATACCCAGACCGAAGACTGGCTGACCCGGGTTGGCAAACGCTTCGGTACCGCCCTCGGCCGCGGTGTCGGTGAAGTGCTCGGAGCCAGCCTCACCCTGAAATAGTTTTTAAAAAAGCGGGCGGGGAAGAATGGCTCTTACTTAAGGCGCTTTGTCGGATTACGCTGCGCTAATCCGACCTACAAAATAAGGCCAGCGCCAATGTTACGTAGGTTGGGTTAGCGCAGCGTAACCCAACAATGTCGGAAATTGAGCAAAAACACGCTTAAGCAAGTGCCATTCGTGGCGGAGAAAAGATCACCGCCCCCTGGTGAACCTGCGGTCGGTTAGCTGCGGCGTGCCACACCGGCCAGGCCCAGCAGACCGGAGCCGAACAACCATACGGCTGCGGGAACCGGTACCGGCGCCATGCCCAGGCGCAGGTCCATGCCGTAAGTGGCGAGTCGATTCCCGAAAGCGTCATCGTAACTGCCGGTAAAGGTGCCGCCACCGAAGTTGGCGCCCCACAAACTCATCACCATCATGCCATTGCCGGCAACAAAGGAATTGGGATCCTGGTCAGTTTTTCCACAGCACAGGTAACCCGGCCAGAAACCGATTTCATCATCCTGCAGCGCGCCGGTGGGATTGGTGAAACTGATGCTCAACTGACTGTTGGCGGCCAGTGTGCCGCTGCCGTCGAAAATCAGGCCGGAACCGGATAGTGTAAAGGTACCACCGGTACTGACATGCATGGTGACATTCAGGGTACCGCTGCCATCATCGAACGTACCTGACACGACGCTGATACTGGGGATATCGGCCAGCGTGTTGCCGGAAGCAATATTGGATCCCGATGCATCGTGAAACAGGGATGCACCGAAGCCACTGCTTCCGTCCATTACGGTGAGGATTTTATAGACGGTGGTGGCCTGCGCCAGACTGCTGGCACCTAGCAGCATAGCGGCTGCAATGAGTTTGCTCTGGGTATTCACTGGTTTTCCCCTTGGGTACAAAAAGTACTGTTGTTTTATTGAAAACTGTTTTTTCAGTTTTTATGGCGGGAGACGTCGGTATTAAAAACAGGTCTCGTCGCTTACTATAAAAACAAAGCAAAAATCGTGCGCACCTTGTAACCTGTTGTTATTTATTGTTTATGGAATATTTTCCCAAGCAATTATGTAATCAGGCTCGACAAAAAGTCGGTATGTTTTACACCTTTTCGTACTAAGGAGGTATTTCAACCGGTGGAAACCGGGGAATCCCGGGGCTGGTCAGATTGCTTCAATCAGCGAGGCGAGGGAAGCCACCAGGTCGGCGCGGCGGTTATCCCGCTTGCGCAGCCTGGAGAACAGCTTTTCAAAGCGCCGGCGGGTGGCCGCATCGATCAACTGCACCTGCTCCGGGCGAAGTGCAAGTTCCAGCGGTCCGCGATAGGCGTGGGTGCGTTGTTCGATCATGCGCCAGTGCAACAGGGCCCGGCCGAGTACCACGTAGGGAAAATTAAGGTTGCGCATCGGACCGATGCTGATTTCCCTGCCACCCAGGGAATGCCCCAGCATCCTGACGTTGGCGATACGCTCTGACGTCAGCCATGCCGAGACACCGCCGGCAACGGCACCGAGTCCGCTGCCCAGCAGTAGTGACGCTCCGTGCACCGCCAGGTCGATTACGCTGCCGGCTGCGGCCCCGCCCAGCGCACCGGTGGCAACCAGTTGTCCGCGCGTCAGCCCGAACAGACGCCAGGTCTGCTGTGAGAATAGGTCTTCATCGAGTAACAGTGCACGCGGCTCGTGCCGCTCCAGTTTACGGTGATTGTAGATCTGTTCGACTTCATCCCGGCAGCGCTGTTCCATCGCCACCAGATCCTGTTTGTATTCCCGCAGCAGGGTATCGCGGGCACTGTCCGTGTCTTCTTCTGCGGTAAGCCTGCGGCTGCGTACGTGCGTAAGGGTGCGGGCCAGCATCTCGGCAATCACACTCGTCGCCAGTGTGTGCCGGCGCGCCTGCTCCTCGCGCAGAATGCGTACCGCTTTTTCCAGGGCAGCGCGCCACTCCTCACGGAGTTCACCGAAGGCCAACAGTAGTTGCACGCGCCGCTCGAAATCGGCGGTCATGGCATCAAACACACGCACAATGCGGAAATACTGCCCCAGCGCCTTGCTCCAGTCCGCCGAATAATCCGCATCGCTGATCATATTGATCAATGCCATGCTGGGTTGCCCGGTCCAGCGCAGGATCTCCATCTCGGCCTCATATTCCTCGCCGAAGGGGCGGGAACCGTCCACCACGTACAGGATACCGGCACCGGCAAGCACCGGCTCAAGCAGGCTGCACTCGGCACTGAAGCGGGCATCATGCCGGTGTTCATCCACAAAGCGACGCACGGTATCGCTGCGTTCCACTGCAGACCCGGCATGGCTGCGCATCCACTCCAGCGCAGCACGGGCGCGCTGAAAACCGGGCGTATCGATCAGCTCGTAGAGCACCTCCCCGTCGACCGTCATCGGGTAACGGCGGATGTCCGCCGTGGTGCCGGGTAGTGGTGAAATAGCCACGCTCTCGTCCTGCGAAAGGGTGGAGACAATGCTGCTCTTTCCCTTGTTGGGATGGCCCACGATGGCAAAGACCGGCACGCTCATGTGGTCTGACCGACTGCTTCGACATGCAGGTCCGGGTCACCCAGCTGCGCCAGCGTGGCCTGCCAGGTCTCGAGGTCGGCTGCGCGAACCGTATCCTCACCGCCCCACAACAGGACGATGACGGGCATTTTTGCGCCGCACTGGCGTCGCACGGCACGTACGAAATCCAGCAGGTCAAGCAGCGGCGGTTCCCAGGATTTGACCAGTATGCCGATGCCCTGTGGCTTTTGTTTGCACAGGGATGCGACCAGCTCATGGTCCTGGGCAGTCGTCTGCCGCCCGCCGGCACGAAGAAAATCCAGCGCCTCGATCCCCATCGCTTCGAGTTGCCGGCTGATTTCATCCGGGTTACTGCACACCCCGGACCAGTGGATGACCGGGCAGCGCAGCGCGTAGTGAGTACGTCCCGGTTTACGGACGGCGTCGTCCGTTGCCGGCTCGGGGACCTGTTCCGGCTCTGCAGCGAGGGTCGTGATCAGGGGTGAATTCATGCGCGCCAGCAACTCGGGCGCTCCCGGCAGGTTGCACAGTGCCTTGCGCAGGTGAAACCGCAGCCGGTACCAGGAAACCGCCAGTGTGAGCAGCCTCGGCAGCAACCCGTAGGTGGTTATGGCGGCAATCAGGAAAGGCCACCACTGACCCAGCTCAACCGCCTGTTGCGGCGATAGCGCGGCACTGCCTGCAAGCGAGCCTTCGTCCAGCCGGTAGTACCGACTGCTGGTCACCAGGTCCAGGCCCGGAACGGCATCCGGAACCAGGCTACTCCAGGGCACAGACAGGCTGACCAGCAGCTGGTGGAAAGCCTCATTACTGATCGACAGCGTAGTGCTCCACACAAAGGCCAGGTCCGAAAAGGTCACCAGGAAGAAGGCGGCCGCCAGCGCACCGACATTGAAACTGAACGCGAACAGTTGTGACCAGAAGGAAAACAGCCAGCGGGCGGCAGGCGCCAGGATCGCTGCCTGGTCCGGGTCCCAGAGCTGGCTCAGGCCACGATGACCCTTTGCACTGAACACCGTAGCGAGATGACCGGCCAGCCGCCCCGGGTTGAGAAAACCCGGCGTTACGCCCATGCGGCCGAACAGTGGCAGGCGAGCGGGTAACATGGCCAGCAGCCACAACAGCAGCAGCAGGATCTGCGGCAGCACCAGTACCACCACCGCATTGACGATATTGATCGGCTGTCTGCCGTCGTAGGAGAGTACCGTACGGGTCAGTCCCCAGCCTGCCAGCAGGCCGGCGACGACCAGCACCAGGCAAAGGAGGTGATACAGCCGGGCACTGCGCAGGCCGCTTTCCTGTGCTGCGGTGGCCCGGTATTGCCGCAGCCAGGCGCGAACCTGTGCAGCAGGCCGGTTGCGATGGCGCTGCAAGTCGAGGCCGATAGCGCGGTCGCGCTGTTTGCGCTGTTCCAGGTCGATGTCGCTGTCAGCATTCAGAACCTCGTTCAGTTCGACCAGGTCAGCCAAAAGAGAGGAATGTGCCATGCATTCATTGTAACCTGAATTCTGCCCGCGATAGCTACGCCGGCAGTGAACAGTCAGGTCGCATCGGTGTCCCACGGGAGATCATGATGACCACATCTTCGCTCAGTGAAGGATCTGCCCGCAGAAAATGAACCTGTTACCCGTATCGATGTTTCTGGCGTTTGTGGTTGGTTTTTCAGCGCACCGCGCAGGAGTTTGCACGGTAGCCGCGGTCGCCGAGCTGCGCTCGACCAGGCAGGCGCGGCTGTTCATCAGCTTCCTGAAGACCATACTCTGGATACTGTTGATCAGTAAGCTGCTGCTGCTCTGGCACCCCGAACTGGCCAGACCCTGGCAGGTGGATTCCGGCATCTGGCTGGCACTGGCCGGGGGCTTTATTTTCGGCGTTGGCGCAACCGTCAACGGTGGTTGCGGTTTCTCCACCATTTCCAAACTGGCGCAGGGCAACCTTCACCTGGCGTTCACACTCCCGGCCTTCATGGCCGGCGTCAAAACCGCCCTGTATACCCTGCCGGCCTCCGCACCAACCGGCCTGGCAACGCTGGTGCTGCCTTTCACGCTCAACCAGGTGGCCCGATGGTTGCTGTTTGCCGCACTGGTTGCATGGGCGGTTCGCGAGCTGATATTGATTCTTGCACCCGTCATCAAAAGCCGGCGCCTGTTGCCATCGTTGTTCGCGAACCGCTACCGGCTCTCCACCGGGGCTGCATTGATCGGTATCAGCGGTGGCCTCCTGTACGCCATCAATGGCAAATGGGCATACTCGAGCCTGCTGGTACAGACCGTCACAGGCCGCAACAGCAGCCATTCAGTCTCCCCGGACATCGCTGTCTACCTGTTCATCGCGTTACTGGCCGGCGCTGTTTTTTCTGCCGTCAGCGGTCGCCGCTTCCGGTTCAGCTTTGCCGGTGACCAGTGGACCCGGAACCTGGCCGGTGGATTTCTCATGGGGTTCGGCGCCATGATGGTGCCCGGCGGAAACTCCGCGCTGATCCTGCAGGGACTCCCGCAGTTGTCCCTGCACGCCATCACGGCGTATCCTGCCATGGTACTGGGCATCCTCATTACCATGAGGATAATTGAACAGTATACGGGCAAGGCGCTATATGTCAGTTGCAGCAGGGATCAGTGCAGGGTGGAAAAACCGGAGGCCGAGAGCAATATCCCCTGATAATTCATTGCCGCCTTATCTCACCAGAAACGATTTACAGTGAGGCGAATAAGGCAGAGTAGAAAACGATCCTTGCTTTACAACAAATTGTATCCACATACCCAGATACCGGGCAAGGCGTGCTCAGAACAGGGAGAGCAACTGATTTTCAGGACCTGACCCAACGAATAATGCATTCAATTTTATTTTTATTCCTTGCAGGGTTTGAGATTCTCAATCCTGTTGCAGCCAAAATGGCAGGCTCTGCAGAATTTGTAGGGCGACCTGTGTGCACGGCTTGCCATACGGAGCAGGCTGTACAGTGGTCCGGTTCCAACCATGATCAGGCGATGCAATTGGCAACCAGCCATACCGTGCTGGGTAACTTCGATAACGCCACCTTTACAAATTTTGGTGTAACCTCATCCTTTTTCAAAAAGAATGGAAGGTTCATGGTACGAACCGTGGGTCCTGACGGCAAGCTTAAGGACTACGAGATCAAGTACACCTTTGGCGTTGAGCCTCTGCAACAATACCTGGTTGAATTTCCCGGTGGACGGCTACAGGCGCTGAGTCTGGCCTGGGATACACGCTCGAAACAGCAGGGTGGCCAACGCTGGTTTCATCTCTATCCGGACGAAAATATTGCGTACGATGATGAGCTCCACTGGACCAGACCCAGTCAGAACTGGAACAGTATGTGCGCGGAATGTCATTCTACAAACCTGGAAAAGAACTACGACCCTGTCACCCGAACGTTCGCGACGTCCTGGTCGGAAATCGACGTTTCCTGCGAGGCTTGCCACGGGCCGGGTTCGAACCATGTACGCTGGGCTGAGCACAAGTCGGGTCGAGGAAAGCTCGAAAGTGGCAAAGGCCTGG